>CAOKRJ010000032.1 GCA_948471115.1 uncultured Clostridium sp. | reverse complement strand
ATAAAAAGGAAATAAAATAAAGTATAAACTTAAATGGGTAGTTCTATTTACCCATATATCAACAGCATATTTTCTATCTGGGCAAAGAGGACCAAATACGAATTCACCGAATTCATCTGTAAAAGTATGTGATACAGGTTTTCTAACTTCTTCACCTTTTTCATAGCATATTTCTATAAGTTTAACAACAGCATCTGAAACAGGATCATTACAAGAATCTTTTATAACGCCATATATTACGTTTCTTTCATCTTCTGGTAACTCTATATCTAAATCAAATTGTTTTCCTTTTTCGATAAAACCGTTAACCTCAACTACAGGACACTTCTTTGTCATATCCATTTCCATAAAATCATTTCCTTTCAAATTTTTATTGCATTAACAGAAAAATTGTATTATCAGTAATGCTTTATTATATATTATGAGAAAATATGAAAATAGTGACGAAAAATATTGAAAAATAATTGATTTTATGATATAAAATTTACATATAAAAATAGAAAAGAGAATAAAACTATGAGCTTTTCTAAAACACATAAGAAAGGAATGAAAATAGAATGTCAGAGAAAAATATTGATAAAATGGAAGAACGGAAAACGTACAAAAATGAAGAAAATTTACAAATCAAAATTATTTGTCAAGATATTAGCAGGAATACTTGCAACACTGATGATATTAAGTATAGCAGCAACATGTATATATGCTATTATAAATATGGTAAAATAGGAGTAGTAGATGATTGAAAGTAATATAAATATAAACAACAGTTTTTGGATAAATATGGAAAACTATATTCAAACACTACAAAATAACCCCTTTAACTTAATAATGTTTATTTTAGATATAGCAATAGTTATTTTAGTACTAATAAAAGTATTTAAAATAGTAAAAGAATCTAGGGCATGGCAATTACTAAAAGGCATCCTTTTGCTAATAGTAATAGTGGCACTAAGTTCAATATGCCATTTATACATATTAAATTATATACTAACATCTCTTATGACATATGGTTTAGTATTTGTAGTATTATTTCAACCAGAACTTAGGAGAGTTCTTGAGCAATTAGGAAGCAATAAAATAGCGAAATTTTTTGGGCTTGATAAAGACTTTACAACAAAAGCAAAGGAAGACATATATAAAGTTGCAATTGCAGCATCTGAACTGGCAAAAGATAAAATTGGTGCACTTATAGTAATAGAGAGAGACATAAAAATAAAAGATATAATATCAACAGGAATAATAATGGATTCAGAAATATCTCCACAGTTATTAGTAAATATATTTACACCAAAAACCCCATTACATGATGGAGCAGTTGTAATTAGTGGAGGAAGAATAACAGCATCTGCATGTATGTTACCACTTGCAAACGACAATGACATAGCAAGAGAATTAGGAACTCGACATAGAGCAGGTATTGGTATATCAAAAGAATCCGATGCAATAGCAGTTATAGTATCAGAAGAAACAGGAAAAATATCGATAGCAAAAGATGGCACATTAATAGCAGATGTAAAAGAAGAAACATTAAAAAAGATACTAATAAAAAATATAATTACAAAAAGGATAGACGAAACAAAAACAGGGAAAAAAGAAAATCTAAAAAAAATTAAAGAGGATATGAAGCGAAAATTAAAAAAACATACAAATGAAAAATAATTTGGGTAGAGACAATCTATCCAAATTATTTTTCTAAAATTAATAATTATTTACTACAGAGTTAATTATAAATAGTAAATAATGTATTATTAAGGAGTAATTATGAAAACACTAATTATAGGAGGAGGACCTGCGGGAATGCTAGCAGGTATAAAATCAGCAGAGGAAGGAAATTCGGTAACAATTATAGAAAAAAATGCAAGTTTTGGAAAAAAATTATTAATAACAGGAAAAGGAAGATGTAATATTACAAGTTCACTTGATATATCAGAATTTATAAATAACACACCAGGAAATGGTAAATTTTTATATAGTGCATTTAAAAACTTTACTAATAAAGACATAGTAAATATATTAAAAGAAGAAGGACTAGAAGTAAAACAAGAAAGAGGAAATAGAATATTTCCAACAACAGATAAAGCAATAGATGTATTAAATGCGCTCATAAAAAGAATCGAAAAACTAAAAATAAATATAAAATTAAAATCGAGAGTAAACAAAATAATAGTAAAACAAAATAAAGCAGTAGGAATTATATATAATGAAAAAGAAGAGATATATGGAGATAAAATTATAATAGCAACAGGAGGTAAATCATATCCAACAACAGGTTCAACAGGAGATGGATATAAAATTGCAAAAGAACTAGGACATACAATAAATCAAATAAAGCCATCACTAGTACCATTAGAGATATATCAAAAAAGTGAATGTAAAACAATGCAAGGACTAAGTCTAAGAAATGTTGGGGTAAAGATTATAGACTTAGAAGAAAAAAAATTAATATATGAAGATTTTGGGGAAATGTTATTTACACACTTTGGTGTATCAGGTCCAGTAGTTATAAGCTCTTCAGCACACTTAGTAAGGTATAAAAATATAAAAGAACTGATAAAGAACAGAAAAATTTTACTATCTATAGACTTAAAACCAGCATTAACGGAAGAAAAACTTAATGATAGAATATTAAGAGATTTCAAAGAAATAAAAAATAAACAAGTAAAAAATAGTTTAGACAAATTACTACCTCAAAAAATAATACCTGTAATATTAGATAAATTAATTATTGACAAAAATAAAAAAGTAAATGAAATAACAAAGGAAGAAAGGCAGAAAATAGTCGAGATACTAAAAAATTTTAATCTACAAATCTCTGGATTCAGACCAATAGAAGAAGCCATAATAACAGCAGGTGGAATATCTACAAAAGAAATAAATCCAAAAACCATGGAATCAAAAATTGTAAAAAATTTATATTTTGCTGGAGAAATAATAGATGTAGATGCATACACTGGTGGATTCAATTTGCAGATTGCATACTCTACAGGTTACACAGCAGGAGGAAGTGAGTGAAAATATAAAATAAATAAGGAAGGTATACATTAATAATGATAGAAAACTTTAAAACTATAAAATATAATAACTGTGAAGAAATTGTAGAAAGAAAATCGAGATTTATTGCAAATCTTATATATGTAGAAAATGAAGAAGAAATACAAAATAAAATGAATGAACTAAAGAGAAAATACTATGATGCAAAGCATAACTGCTTTGCATATAGAGTAATACAAGGAGAAAACATTATACAAAAAAGTAGTGACGATGGAGAGCCAAGTGGAACAGCAGGGGCACCTATGTTAAATATACTAGAAAAAAATAATATAGCAAATGTTTTGTTAGTAGTAACAAGATACTTTGGAGGAATATTACTAGGAACAGGAGGCTTAGTAAAAGCATACTCAGAGGCAACATTAAAAAGTATACACACAAATCAAATAATTGAAAAAGAAAAAGGTTATGAAGTGCGAATTTTGTCACCATATTCATACATAAAAAAAATAGAATATTTTTTAAAAACAAATAACATTACTATATTAAAAAAGGAATTTTTAGAAAATGTTAATATTTTTGTAGAATTATCTATTAAGGATTGTAGAAAAATAGAAGCAGAGTTTCCAAAAAATGTTATTCGAAATTTGCAGATTATCATTGAAAAGGAAAAGTTCATATCGAAAAAAGTAGAAAAATGAATGGTTTTAAAAAAATAACTTGAAAAATTTTCCAAAAAGTATTGCATTGCAAAATAAAAAGTACTATAATCGGAAATGTAAAAAATTTACAAATTAAAAATACTTAGGAGGAATTAAAAGTGAACGAGAAAATTAAAATTTTAATAGCAGATGATAATGCTGAATTTGCTAAAACATTAAAAAGTTATATTGAAAAAGAGGAGGATATGCAAATAATAGGACAAGCAAAAGATGGGAATGAAGCAGTAAAAATGATAGAAGAATTACACCCAGATATAGCATTACTAGATGTAATAATGCCACACTTAGACGGATTAGGAGTATTAGAAAAAACCTCAGAATTAAATATATCTAAAAAACCAACATGTATAATGCTGTCAGCAGTAGGACAAGACAAAATTACACAAAGAGCACTAGAACTAGGTGCAAACTATTACGTAGTAAAGCCATTTGATATAAATCTATTAATAAAAAGAATGAAAGAAATAAAAAATTATAGAGTATCAAAGTTTAAAACAGGAGCACAATCAAGAGAAATAAAAGCACCATACATAGATATAAGAGAAAAAGGAGGAAGTGACAAGGATAATCTAGAAGCATTGGTAACAAATGTAATACATGAAGTTGGAGTTCCAGCACACATAAAAGGATATCAATATTTAAGAGAAGCAATAATGATGGTAATAAATGATATAGAAGTCATAAATCAAATAACGAAACAATTATATCCAGACATAGCAAAGAAGTTCAACACGACTCCATCAAGAGTGGAAAGAGCAATACGTCATGCAATAGAAGTGGCATGGGGAAGAGGACAGACAGACGTAGTAGAAAGTATATTTGGATATACAGTATCAGCGGTAAAAGGAAAGCCAACAAACTCAGAATTCATTGCAATGATAAGTGATAAACTAAGACTAGAACTAAAAAGTGCATAGGTTAACAGCATTAATATGTGTATTGTTTTATAAAAAACAAAAATTCATATTTCTATGCCGATAAATGCTTTTTTAGGATAATAAATAGATAATATAAAAACCAACAAATACCTTTTATTTATTGATTAGAAAATCAATAAATAGGAGGTATTTTTGTGATCAAATTTGATTATGAAATTGATGATTTTATGTGTAATTGTGATTCAAAAAATATGCAGAATATAGAGACTATGTTATTGTACAATTAATATTCGATACAGTAATGAGGATAGAATAAACTTTATTGATAGAAATTTTGCAGGAAATAGTGAGGGATTTTTTGTTCAGTACTACAAGGCTTATTGGAAGTAGAAATGGATGCAAAATAGGGTATAAAAAAATCAAAAAAATACAAACAAAAAACCAAGAAATCTTAAATAGTAGAGATAGAAGAATAAACAAAAACAGAATAGTATTAAAAAATATGAAGTTACTAAAATCAATGTATTTAGCTACATAAGGGATTAAAAAAGCGTACAATGAGTTATAAAAATTGGAATTTGGTGTAATTACAATTAAAAATAGCAATTTTACAATTATCTAGTAACTTTTACCATAGAATATTTGTCAAAACTATTGAAATAAAGAAAAAAAAATGATAAAATAGTAAAAATTTATGAAAAAACGGGCTTAAGAGTTTATAAGTTCCTTATGTAACTCAAGAAACTCTAAAATCCGAATAATCATATTCTTAGAAAATAACCATTTCTTGATTACTTTACTAAGAATAAAAAATAGAAAGGAATGTTGATTAGGATGAAAAATGCTATTGATGAACTAATAAACAAAATAACTCAAATGAATAATCCTACTGTAATTGGGCTAGATCCTAGATATGACATATTGCCAGAATACATAAGAAAAAAATATTCACAAACAGTAAATGGGGCATGTGAAGGATTTTTAGAATTCAATAAATCCCTAATAGACGCTACATATGATATAATTCCAGCAGTAAAGCCACAAATTGCGTTTTATGAAATGTTTGGGATAGAAGGAATGAAAGTATTTGATGAAACCTGTAAATATGCAAAATCAAAAGGTATGATAGTAATAGCAGACATGAAAAGAGGAGATATAGGAACTACAGCTCAAGCATATTCAAATGCAGCAATAGGGAGAACACCAATAGGAGAAATCAACCACAGCATTTTTGATGTTGAATTTGTTACAGTAAATCCATACTTAGGAACAGATGGCGTTAAGCCATTTATTGATGATTGTGAAAAATATGGAAAAGGGATATTCGTATTAGTAAAGACATCTAATAAATCATCAGGAGAAGTACAAGACATAAAAACAGAAGATGGAGAAGAATTATATAAAAAAGTTGCAAAACTAGTAAATGAATGGGGTAAAAACTTAGTTGGAGAACATGGTTACAGTAGTATATCAGCAGTAGTAGGAGCTACATATCCAAAACAACTTCAAGAGCTAAGAAAAATGATGCCACATTCATATTTTTTAATACCAGGATATGGAGCACAAGGAGGAAAAGCAGAAGACATAGCATTAGGATTTGATAAAAATGGATTAGGGGGAATAATAAATGCATCTAGAAGCTTAATGTGTGCATACAAATCAGAAAAGTGGCAGGACAAATATACAGAAGAACAATATGCAGAAGCAACTAGGGCAGAGGCTATTCGTATGAGAGACGAGCTAAATGAAGCAATTACAAAATAAAAGGAGGAAAAAATATGCCATACAATCAAAAATGCAAAATAGTAAAAAAAGAATTCTTAAAGGAAGACATATGTAAAATGGTAATATCATCACCAGAAATGGCAAAAGGAGCAAAACCAGGACAATTCTTAGAAATAAGAGTAGTAGACGATATAGAGCCATTACTAAGAAGACCAATAAGTATATACAATGCAGATGAAAGCAAAGGAGAAGTAGAATTTATATTTCAGCTAAAAGGAAAAGGGACAAACTTATTAGCAAAAAGAAACGAAGGAGAACTACTAGATGTACTAGGACCTTTAGGATATGGAACATTTAAATTTGAAGGATATAAAAACATAGCAATAATAGGTGGTGGAATAGGAATATTCCCATTACAAGAACTATCGAAAAGAGCAAAAGAAGCAGGAGTAAACTCTAAAATATATATAGGATTTAGAAACAAAGATTTAGTAGTACTTGAAGAAGAGTTTAAAAAAGTGTGTAACGAACTAATACTTACAACAGACGATGGAACATATGGAAAAAACGGATTTGCAATCAACTACTTAAAAGAAGATGTAAACAAAAGTAAACCAGACTGCATATATGCATGTGGACCATTACCAATGTTAAAAGCAATTCAAAGCTTTGCAAAAGAAGAAAACATACCATGTCAAATTTCATTAGAAGAAAGAATGGCATGTGGAATGGGAGTATGCTTAGGATGTGCAGTAAAATATATAGGAGATGACAAAGTAAACTATAAACATGTTTGTAAAAATGGACCCGTTTTTGATGCACATGACGTCGAAATATAACTACTAATATTGTGCCCACTCAGTGAAACAATTTTACTCGTAAAAGGATAAAATTTCGTAATAAGGATGAAATAAAAAAGAAAGGAATTGGAAAACATGAATACAGAAATCAATTTTTGTGGAATGAAAATGAAAAATCCAATCACAGTAGCCTCAGGAACCTTTGGATATGGTAGAGAATTTAACGAATACATAGACTTAAACAAATTAGGAGGAATATGTACAAAAGGAACATTTTTAAAACCAAGAGATGGAAATAAACCACCGAGAGTATGCGAAACAGCAAGTGGAATGCTAAATTCAATAGGTTTGCAAAACCCAGGAATAGAATATTTTATGCAATATGATTTACCATGGCTTAGAAATTTTGACACAAATATAATAGTAAATGCTGGTGCAAGTTCAATAGATGAATATGTAGAACTTGCAAAAGTATTGAATACTTTAGACATAGATGCAGTAGAACTAAATCTATCATGTCCAAATGTATGTGCAGGATGTATGGCATTTGGAACATCATATGAAGGAGTAAAAGAGGTAACAACACAAGTAAGAAAAACACTAACAAGTAAACCATTAATAGTAAAACTAACACCAAACGTAACAGATATCACACAGCCAGCAAAGGGAGCAGAAGATGCAGGAGCAGATGGTGTTTCACTAATAAACACACTATTAGGAATGAAAATAGACATAGACAAGAGAAGACCAGTATTAGCAAACAACACAGGAGGACTTTCAGGACCAGCAATAATGCCAGTTGCAGTAAGAATGGTATATCAAGTATCACAAGCAGTTAATATTCCGATATTAGGATTAGGAGGAATAACAACAGGAGAAGACGTAATAGAATTCATGTTAGCAGGAGCAACAGCGGTATCAATAGGAACAGGAAATTTCATTACACCTGATACCTCAATAAAAGCAATAGAAGGCATAGAAAACTATATGAAAAAAAACAATATCGAAAACTTAACAGACATAATAGGAAAAGTTCAAATGAATTAAATTATACCAAAATCATTGACTTTATGGATAAAAAGTAATATAATATTAAAGCTATTGTCTAAAATTTCCAAAATATGTGGAAATTTAAATAGACAAAAAAGAGAAAAAATAGGAGGTGAAATTTAAGTGCCAACAATTAATCAATTAGTAAGAAAAGGAAGAAAAACAGGTCAAACAAAATCTACAGCTCCAGCATTACAACATGGTTATAACTCTAGAAACAAAACATTAACAAATAACCGTGCACCACAAAAAAGAGGAGTATGTACAGTAGTAAAAACTGTTACACCAAAAAAACCAAACTCAGCATTAAGAAAAGTTGCAAGGGTAAGACTATCAAATGGATATGAAGTAACATCATATATACCAGGAATAGGACACAACTTACAAGAGCACAGTGTTGTATTAATAAGAGGAGGAAGAGTAAAAGACTTACCAGGTGTTAGATACCATATAATAAGAGGAACACTAGACACAGCAGGAGTAAAAGACAGAATGCAAGCACGTTCTAAATATGGAGCAAAGCGTCCAAAGAAAGCATAAGAGGAATTTCAGAAGGAAGCCCATAAAAGTTTTCTAAGGAAATGCAAAAAATAACATTAGTGCAAATAATAAATTACTAATTTAAGGTACTTAAATATAGAATAAATTATTGCACTTGACGGATAGGTAAAATACCTATCAGAGTAACTTTAGATATTTTATAAATATCAACAAAATTTAAGATAAATAAGTAGGAGAAAGAAGGCAAAAACCTCTAAAACTCTAGCTTAACTATCTAGAAAAGGAGTGAAGAATAGTGCCAAGAAAAGGTTATATAGCAAAAAGAGACGTGTTACCAGACCCAATGTACAATAGTAAAGTTGTAACAAAACTAATCAACAATGTAATGTTAGATGGAAAAAAAGCAGTAGCACAAGAAATAGTATATGGTGCATTTGACATCATAAAAGAAAAAGAGCAAAAAAATCCACTAGAAGTATTCGAAGCAGCATTAGACAATGTAATGCCTGTACTTGAAGTAAAAGCGAGAAGAGTTGGTGGTGCAACATATCAAGTTCCACTAGAAATCAGACCAGAAAGAAGACAAACACTAGGACTAAGATATCTAGTAACATATGCTAGAAAAAGACACGAAAAAACAATGGCAGAAAAACTAGCAGGAGAAATACTAGATGCCATCGCTGGAAACGGTGGAGCATTTAAGAAAAAAGAAGATATGCATAAAATGGCAGAAGCAAATAAAGCTTTTGCACATTATAAATGGTAGAAAATTTAAAAATAATTGCCCTTTGGCGTTGTTATTCATCGAAAGAAAATCCTCAACGTGCACAAGCACGCCTGCGGTATTTCTTTATCGAATGCCTAGCCAAACAACAATTCTTTTCAAATTTTAATTGCAAAACAGATAATAATAAAAATTAGAGGTGGGCATGGGGCACCGTGCCTATTGGAAACAAGATAATACATTAGAAAAATAAAAAGAGGAGGAAAAATTTGTGGACAGTAGACAAGTATCATTACAAAAAACAAGAAATATAGGAATAATGGCTCACATCGATGCTGGAAAAACAACAACAACAGAAAGAATTCTTTTCTACACGGGAAAAACACACAAAATAGGAGAAACACATGATGGTGGAGCAACAATGGACTGGATGGTTCAAGAGCAAGAAAGAGGAATAACAATCACATCAGCTGCAACAACATGTTTCTGGAAAGACCATAGAATAAACATCATAGACACACCAGGACACGTAGACTTTACAGTTGAAGTAGAAAGATCATTAAAAGTACTAGATGGAGCAGTTACAGTACTATGTGCAAAAGGAGGAGTACAACCACAATCAGAAACAGTATGGCGTCAAGCAGACAAATACAAAGTACCAAGAATGGTATATGTAAACAAAATGGATATTATAGGAGCTAACTTTGCAAACTGTGTTGACCAGTTAAAAACAAGACTAAATGCACATCCAATACCAATCCAATTACCAATTGGAGCAGAAGACACATTCAAAGGTATAGTAGATTTAATGAATATGAATGCATTAATACACAAAGATGACTTAGGAAAGGACATAGAAATAACAGATATTCCAGAAGATATGAAAGAAGCAGCAGAAGCAGCACGTCAAGAAATGATAGAAATTGCAGCAGAGCAAGACGATGAATTAATGATGAAATATTTAGACGGAGGAGAACTAACAATAGAAGAAATCAAATCAGGACTTCGTAAAGGAACAATAGCAGGAAATATAATTCCAGTATGTTGTGGTTCATCATACAAAAACAAAGGTGTACAAGAATTACTTGATGCGATATTAGACTATTTACCATCACCAATAGACATACCACCAGTAGAAGGTCAAACTTTAGACGGAGAAAAAGCAATAAGAAAGCCAGACGACAAGGAACCATTTGCAGCACTAGCATTCAAAATTGCAACAGACCCATTTGTTGGAAAACTATGTTTCTTTAGAGTTTATTCTGGATCATTAGATGCTGGAACAAGCATATTAAATGCAAATAAAGACAAAAAAGAAAGAATGGGAAGAGTACTATTAATGCATGCAAATCATAGAGAAGACATAACAAAAGTATATACAGGAGATATAGCAGCAGCAGTTGGACTAAAAGATGTAACAACAGGAGACACACTTTGTGATGAAGCACATCCAATAATACTAGAATCAATGGAATTCCCAGAACCAGTTATAGATATAGCAATTGAACCAAAAGATAAAGTAGCACAAGAAAAAATGGCAATTGCATTAGCAAAACTTGCAGAAGAAGATCCAACATTCAAAACATATACAGACCATGAAACAGGTCAAACAATAATTGCAGGAATGGGAGAATTGCACCTAGACATAATAGTAGACAGACTAAAGAGAGAGTTTAAAGTTGAATGTAATGTAGGAAAACCACAAGTTGCATATAAAGAAACAATTAGAAATGCAGTAAGAGCAGAAGGAAAATTCATACGTCAATCAGGAGGACGTGGACAATATGGACATGCAATTGTTGAAATGGAACCATTAGAACCAGGAACAGGAATTGTATTTGAAAGTAAAATTGTTGGAGGAGCAGTTCCAAAAGAATATGTAAAACCAATCGAAGAAGGTATAAGAGAAGCAGCAAACAGTGGAGTTTTAGCTGGATATCCAGTTATAGACTTTAAAGCTACATTAGTAGATGGCTCATACCATGAAGTTGACTCATCAGAAATGGCATTCAAAATAGCAGGATCTATGGCATTCAAAGATGGATGTAAAAAAGGAAAATCAGTCATCCTTGAACCTATAATGAGAATAGAAATAACAGTTCCAGAAGAGTACATGGGAGATGTTATTGGAGATATAAACTCTAGACGTGGAAGAATGGAAGGAATGGAAGCAAGAGGAGGTTCACAAATAATAAGAGGATTTATACCATTATCAGAGATGTTTGGATATGCAACAGACCTACGTTCAAAAACACAAGGAAGAGGAACTTATGCAATGGAACCAAGTCACTATGAAGAAGTTCCAAAAGCAATATTAGAAACAATAGTTGCAACAAGAACTAAAAAAGATGATTAATATAAAGATATAAACAATAAAATGGCATATGCAATATAGCATTATGAAATATAATAAATACATTTAAAGTTATAAATTGTAACAAATATGTAGATAATATTGATTAAATTGCAAAAAACTATTGCAAAATCAACTAAAATGATATAAAATGATTGCAAATAATTGCTATTAGATTTAAAAAATAAATAAATAAAAAGGAGGAATTTTCAAATGGCAAAAGCTAAATTTGAAAGAACAAAACCACATATTAACATTGGTACAATCGGACACGTTGACCATGGAAAAACAACAACAACAGCAGCTATTACAAAAGTATTATCATTAGAAGGAAGAGCACAATACACAGAGTATGCAAAAATTGATGGAGCACCGGAAGAACAAGCAAGAGGAATCACAATTAATACAGCACATGTTGAATATGAAACAGACAACAGACACTATGCACACGTAGACTGCCCAGGACACGCAGATTATGTTAAAAACATGATTACAGGTGCAGCACAAATGGATGGAGCAATCCTAGTTGTATCTGCAGCAGATGGACCAATGCCTCAAACAAGAGAGCATATCTTACTTGCAAGACAAGTTGGAGTTAAATATATAGTAGTTTATTTAAACAAATGTGATATGGTAGACGATCCAGAACTATTAGAACTAGTAGAAATGGAAGTTAGAGATTTATTATCAAGCTATGATTTCCCAGGAGATGAAATTCCAGTTATAAAAGGATCTTCATTAAAAGTATTAGAAGCAGCATCAACAGATATAAATGCACCAGAATATGCATGTATCAGAGAATTAATGGAAGCAGTAGACACATATATACCAACACCAGAAAGACCAGTTGATCAACCATTCCTAATGCCAATTGAAGACACAATGACAATCACAGGAAGAGGAACAGTTGTTACTGGTAGAGTAGAAAGAGGAGTAATAACAGTTGGTGAAGAAGTTGAAATCATAGGATTATCAACAGAAAGAAAGAAAACAGTTATTACAGGACTAGAAATGTTCAGAAAATCATTAGATAGAGCAGAAGCAGGAGACAATGCAGGAGCACTATTAAGAGGAATAGATAGAAAAGACATAGAAAGAGGTCAAGTATTAGCAAAACCAGGAACAGTTAATCCACATACAAAATTCAAAGCAGAAGTATATGTATTAACAAAAGACGAAGGAGGAAGACACACACCATTCTTCAACGGATATAGACCACAATTCTATTTCAGAACAACAGATGTTACAGGATTAATCGAATTAGAAGAAGGAACAGAAATGGTAATGCCAGGAGATAACACAAGAATGACAATAGAATTAATCACACCAATTGCAATCGAAAAAGGACTAAGATTCGCTATCCGTGAAGGTGGTAGAACAGTAGGTTCAGGAATTGTTACAGAAATTATAGAATAATACCTATAAAATTCCAGGACAGAAATAAATGGAAAATTCATGAATAGAATAATATCTAAAAAGAGGGAGCATATGCTTCCTCTTTTTAGATATATCAATATTGCAAAAAGTAATAGTAAGCACTTTAAATTCACGTTTCAGTATTAATTAATTATAGGCTAAAAAATGGCAAAGCGAGAGATAGTTCTTTTAAGAGATTTCTTTAATATACTTGACAAAATTTTAGTATATTATATAATATAAATGGATAGAATTATATCTAACTATTATATTAAAGGAAAAAGAAGGTAGAAAAAATTTCAACCATACTTTAAGCCTTAAGAAAGGAATGATATATATAAATGGCACAAGATATTAATGAAGAAGAACAAAAAAAAGTTAATGCTATGATAGACTCTTTAGTAGAAAGAGCAAAAATAGCATCACAAGAGTACATGAAACTAGACCAAGAAACTGTAGATAATATAGTTAAAAAAATGTCTATGGCAGTACTTGAAAATCATATGAAACTCGCAAAGATGGCGGTTGAAGAAACAAAACGTGGAGTATATGAAGACAAAATAACAAAGAATATGTTTGCATCAGAATATATTTACCACAGCATAAAATATAACAAAACAGTTGGTATAGTAAACGAAAATGAAGAACTAGGATATGAAGAAATAGCAGAACCAGTTGGAATAATAGCAGGAGTAACACCAGTAACAAATCCAACTGCGACAGTAAGCTTCAAATCTTTAATATCAGCCAAAACAAGAAATGTCATAATATTTGGGTTCCATCCATCAGCACAAAAATGCAGTGAAGAAACAGCTAAAATACTAAGAGAAGCAGCAGTAAATGCTGGAGCACCAAAAGACTGTATACTATGGATAGAAGAGCCATCAATACATGCAACAAATGCACTAATGAATCATCCAGGAGTAAACCTAATACTAGCAACAGGTGGAACAGGAATGGTAAAAGCAGCATATTCATGTGGAAAACCAGCACTAGGAGTAGGACCAGGAAATGTGCCATGCTATATAGAAAAAACAGCAAAACTAAAAACATCTGTAAATGATTTAGTACTATCAAAATCATTTGATAATGGAATGATATGTGCATCAGAGCAATCAGTAATAGTAGATAAAGAAATAGAAAAAGAATTTATAAAATTAATGAAAGAAGCAGGTTGCTACTTTGTAAACAAAGAAGAGACTGAAAAACTTAAAAACGCCATGTTCACACAAAGTCCAGAAGGAAGATATATATTAAACAGCAAAATACCAGGACAAAGTGCAAAACAAATAGCAGACATAGCAGGATTTGATATTCCAGCAGAAACAAAAGTAATAGTAGTACCAGAAACAGGAGTTGGAGATGAGCATCCATTCTCAAAAGAAAAATTAAGTCCAGTACTAGCATTTTATACAGTTAAAAACTCAGATGAAGGAATAAAACTAGCAGACAATTTAATACACTTTGGTGGAATGGGACACTCAGCAGTTATACACTCAGAAAACAAAGACATAATACACAAATTTGCGGAAGTAATAAAAGCAGGAAGAATATTAGTTAACTCACCTTCTACACACGGAGGAATTGGTGATATATATAACACAAATTTACCATCATTAACATTAGGATGTGGAACATTTGGAGGAAACTCAACAACAGACAATGTATCATCAGTAAATCTAATAAATCTAAAAAGAGTAGCCAAGAGGAGGGTTAATATGCAATGGTTTAAAGTACCAGAAAAAATATATTTTGAAGCAGGATCAATAGGATACCTAGAAAAAATGCCAAATATATCAAGAGCATTTATAGTAACAGATAAATCAATGGTAAGTTTAGGATATGTAGACAAAATATTGTACTATTTAAGAAAAAGACAAGAATATGTACATGCAGAAATATTTGCAGAAGTAGAACCAGATCCATCTTTTGATACAATCAATAGAGGAGTAGAACAAATGAGAAACTTCAAGCCAGATGTAATAATTGCACTTGGTGGAGGAAGTCCAATGGATGCAGCAAAAGGAATGTGGTTATTCTATGAATATCCAGATGCAGATCCAGAAGGAATGAAACTTAAATTTATGGACATCAGAAAAAGAACATATAAATTCCCAAAACTAGGAAAAGACTGTAAAATGGTAGCTATACCAACAACATCAGGAACAGGTTCAGAAGTAACATCATTTGCAGTAATAACAGATAAAAAGAAAAACATGAAATATCCATTAGCAGACTATGAATTAACACCAGATGTTGCGATAGTAGACCCAGACTTAGTAATGTCATTACCAAAAAGCATTACAGCAGATACAGGAATGGACGTTTTAACACATGCAATAGAAGCATATGTATCAAATATGGCATCAGACTATACAGATGGGTTAGCAGAAAAAGCAATAGAATTAGTATATAATTATTTACCAATAGCATATGAAGACGGAAGTAACCAAAAAGCACGTGAAAAAATGCATAATGCAAGTTGTTTAGCAGGAATGGCATTTACAAATGCATTCTTAGGAATAAATCACTCAATAGCACACAAATTGGGAGCAGATTTCCATATAGCACATGGAAAAGCAAATGCAATAATATTACCATATGTAATCAAATACAATGCTACAAAACCAACCAAATTTGTATCATTCCCTAAATATGAATACTTTATAGCAGACGAAAAATATGCAAGTATAGCAAGGAGATTAGGGTTAAAAGCAAATACAACAGAGGAAGGAATTAAATCTTTAATAAATGCGATAGTAGAAATGAACAAAAAATTAAATATACCATCATCATTAAAAGAATTAGGAATAGAAGAACAAGAATTCTTATCAAATGTAGATGCACTATCAGAAAAAGCATTTAGTGATCAATGTACAACAGCCAACCCAAGATTACCATTAGTAACAGAGTTAAAACAAATACTATTAGACTCTTACTATGGAAATCTATAATTCTCTGTGGGGGGTACATTAAAAAATTAAAAAGGGCACATACAATGTGCACTTACTAAGCAAAGGAGTAACATATGGAAGAAAACAGCAGAAAAAATTTTTTAGAAAAATTAATGGAAAATGTAAAAAAAGCATTAGAGATAGAAAAGGAATTAGATCAGCAAATAGAACAAACACAAACAAGACGAATAGGATAAGTTACAATTATAAACCTTTTGATTTTTTAAGGATAGAGGAGAAAAATTATGAGAGATGAAACTCCAAAAAAAGATAAAATTAATATATTCAGTAAGATATTGCAAAAATTGAAAGGTACACTTTCAAAGAATAAAAAGATGATACCTGAGCCACAAGCAATACATTATGATGAGGGAGTAAATATAGTAGTAATGAAACAATCTAACTTTGAAAACTTAAAAGAGAACGTAGAAAAAATGAATAAAAAAGTAAAACTGGAAAATGGATTTATAACAGTAAATGACTTATCAGACGAAGAAATCGAAGAAATGATACAACTATATAATGAAGAATTAATAGAGATAAACAAAAGAATAAACACAAAGCAACTACAATTAGAGAGATTAAGAGCCAAATAAAAAGACGAGTAATGGATTTACTAAAATTTACAAAATAATTTTACTAAATTAAAAAAAGTGGGGGAAATTAATATAAGAAAGGGAGCATAAATTAATTATGCTCCCTTTCTTATATATTCTAGCAAAGTTATCCCATTGGGATAATTTTACGTATATGATAATTATAGTAGAATTTAGATTTTATAGCAGTTTCTACTGCATATAAAATGTTAATTACAGTCTTTTATTATATGTTGTATGGGCGACATATGAAAATAAAAAAATTATAGAGGAGGGAGAAAAAATGATTACAAACGAATTAGAAAATGATATAATAGAAAAAAGGCAAATAATAACATGGGAACAAAGAAAATCTGAAAAAATGAAAAATAATTTTTTAGAAGCACTAAAAAGATATGAAATAAAGGAGGAAATTTCGATGAAAGATTTAGCCACAGTAGACAGAATAGAAGGTGAATATGTAGTTTGTGAATTATTAGATGGAAAAATTATAGATATACCAATAAAAGACTTTAAAGATAAGGTATCAGAAGGTGATATATTCAATTTAGAAGTAAAATCAGATAAAGGAGAACCAAGATATAATGTTGGAGGAAAAAACACCGAAGAAATGGAAATAAGACGAAAACAGATATTAGAGAAATTAAACAGAATAAACAAAAATTCCCCATAGGGAATTTTTGTTTACATTTCAGGAAAGTTAACATAGTATGATAATTTTCAGTAGAAAATAATTATGCGGATTAATAGAATTTCTTTACGGTTTCACCGCTTAGAAATTCTTAAAATTCATTATTCATTCTAAATATTTTCAGTAATTTGAGGAACAATTTGTTTTTTTCTAGAAACTACGCCAGGTAAAAAAGCAACATTATTATCAATAGTAGTATTATATATCTTTTCAATAACAGAAGCCTTATTTCCTAGAACTATAGCATTCGAATTGCAATTTAAAATATCAGTTATAACAAGCATAAATAAATCTAAACCATTTTCAGAAATCAAACTATTCATAGTAGTTTCAATATCCTTTTTATTCTTTAAAACACTATCAATATCAACAGTATTAACTTGAGAAACTTGGAATTTTGCTCCATTTGCATTATATTCCTTAGAATCGATATTAATCAACTCAGAAGCACTAAAAGAACTCAAATCAGTACCAGCTTTAAGCATATCCAAACCATAAGAATTAATATCAATATTAGCAATATTAGCAAGTTCCTCAGCAACCTTTACATCCTTAGGTGTACAAGTTGGAGACTTAAAAAGTAAAGAATCAGAAATAATAGCACTCAACATAAGACCTGCATAAGTCGAGTCGATTTCAACATTGTTCATTCTATACAATTCATAAAGAATAGTACAAGTACAACCTACAGGTTCAGCCATATAAAATAATGGTTCAGTTGTTTCAAAATTAGAAATACGATGGTGGTCAATAACCTTTGAAATTCTAGCACTAGAAATATCAGGAGCACTCTCCAAAAAACTATTATGGTCAACAAGGATTACCTCATCAGCTTCAGATACACTATCAATAAGCCTTGGAGCCTCTACATTAAAATGATTTAAGATATACTCAGTCTCTTTATTCAAATTACCCAATCTACAAGGTATAATTTCATTTGTATTATCAAAACTTTTTTCTAAATTTGCCATAACAAGAGCAGACATTATAGAATCAGTATCTGGACTTTTATGACCTATTATAAATGTTTTCATATTTAATCTTCCTTTCATTATTTATTAATATATTGTGCAATACATAAAACATAATCTGTTGGAACATGGTGCACAGTGCGTTTTTTTAAATTAAATGCCTATTCTAACGGGCATGGTGCTACCTAAGCCACTATAATTTAATATGTAAGGATTATAATTTTAAAGCAGAATCCAATGCTAATTGAATCATAGCATTAAGAGACTTTTCACGATCTTCAGGAGCAATTCCCTCCAAATTAGAAGGAACATCAACAACAGTCAAAATACAAGCAGCTTTTTTACCTTCTCTTTTAGCATTATAAAAAAGGGCAAAAGCCTCCATCTCAGAAGCAATAGGTCTATCAATATCATCAGGTATACGCTCAAACAATTTTTCCTCATCAGGAACATAGGGACTAAAGCAATCATTACACAAAGTAGTTCCCTTAATTAAATTTATATTATTCTTTTTTGCAGTATCCTCTATAACAGAATTTATATCAGAACTACTAGAAACTAGATTACAAGGTACATTATCAAAACTCAAAGCATAATTACCTTCGGTATAAGCATTCTCAGAAAGAATTAAATCAAATATTTTCATATCATCTCTAAAACCACCGCAAGTACCAATTCTAATAATAGTGTCAACATTATAAAAATGAAATAATTCATAGGAATAAATACCCATACTAGGCATACCCATACCATGAGCCATAATAGATAACTGTTTACCCTTATAAAATCCAGTATAACAAGCAATACCACGAATATCACTAACTGTTTTAACATCTGACAAATAATTTTCAGCAATATATTTAGCTCTCATAGGGTCACCAGGCATAATAACAGTATTTGCAATATCTCCGATGTTTGCAGAATTATGAGGTGTCATTATATACACTCCTTTCAAAATAAAATTTTGTTGAATACATTATATCAGTTATTAAATAAATTGCAATAATATTGAAAATAAATTATGAAATATAAAATATTCTTAACTACAATTAGAAGACATAACAGTATATAAAATTTTGTATTTTTAATATTAATATCATCAATTATAAAAGGAATTAGTCATATTGAAAATAAGAATTCCGTAAGTAAAATTAATGTTTTTAACATAATTGTAATAAAAAAGAAAAACAAATTTAACAAAAAAAGATAAAAGGTATAAAGGCAATTTCCGCAAAGGCGTAGAAAGGAAGAGAAGAAAGTCGAAAAAAGGCATATTGAAAATATAGAATAACTATATATAATTATATGTAGGGACATATTGCAA
>CAOKRJ010000031.1 GCA_948471115.1 uncultured Clostridium sp. | reverse complement strand
CCTAGTTCTTTTAACATTTCTAATTTATCTTCTTTTTCAAGAGTACTTAATTCTTCTTCTAATTTAACACATAAAGGTATTACTTCAGCGTTTTCTGTTTTTGCATATTCTTGTACTTTTTTTACATTTTCGTTTGCTTCTGGATTTTCAAGTTCGTTTTCAGAAACATTTGCTATATATAAAATCGGTTTCATTGTTAATAAGAATGCATCTTTTATTACTTCTTTTTCTTCATCGTTTAAATCAACTGTTCTTGCTGATTTTCCTTCTTCTAATACTTTTTTCACTTTTTCTAATGTATCTATTTCAAATTGATATTTTTTATCTGCTTTTAACATTTTTTTTGCTTTTTCTAATCTTTTGTTTATTGTTTCTATATCTGCTAAAATTAATTCTAAATTGATTGTTTCAATATCCCTTATTGGACTAATATTTCCTTCAACATGTACAATGTTTGAGTCTTCAAAACAACGTACTACTTCGACTATACTATCAACTTCCCTGATGTGTGATAAGAATTTGTTTCCTAAACCTTCTCCTTGACTTGCACCTTTTACTAATCCTGCAATGTCAACGAATTCAACTGTTGCATATGTCGTTTTTTGAGGATTATATATTTTAGTTAAAACCTCTAATCTTTCATCTGGAACTGCAACTACTCCTATATTTGGTTCAATAGTGCAAAATGGATAATTTGCACATTCTGCACCTGCATTTGTAATTGCATTAAACATTGTGCTTTTTCCTACATTTGGAAGCCCTACTATTCCTATTTTCATTTTTATATCAATCCTTTCATATGCATACATCTATAATTAAATAATTCTAAAATTATGTTTCTGTTTTTTTAGTTAATCCTAATTCTTCAAATATATCTTTTTCTAAATTGAATATTTTTCCATTATATAACATATAATATGACTTGACTCCTGCATCGGTAATAGCGTACATATCTTCAGCTTCTGGTCTAAATAATTCTTTTGCAGTAGCATCTATTAAACCAAATTTATCATTTTGTTCTACTATTATTAATTCATATTCATCAATTAATAATAAATTTCCTGTAGTTTTTGTTGGAGTATCAGGTTTATTATTATATTTATTGTTTCTCTTTTCTTCTTCTGTTATTTCTTTTACTTTACATCCTATATCTGTATATTTCATATCAGATACTTTTTCTCCATTTAGATTAAAAAATCCCCACATGTCATTTTGCTTTGTAGCTATTAGTGAATCAAAAAATACATATTGTTTAACTATTTCTTTTTGCAGTTTATCATTATCGTTTTTATTATTTGTTTCATCACTCTTTCTAGCATTTTGTGTAATATACGGAGATATGTCAACTCCTATATCATCATATTCAATATGTATGATGATTCTTTCATTACTATCAATTACTCCATATTTTTCATTACTTTTTACTAAATATATTCCTTTGTCTTTGTATATACTTTTTATTTCGTCATAATTTACATTTATTTTTGTCTCTCCATCAATATAGTCAATTCCTACTTTGTCATATGCATTTGTTATTGTAAATTCTTTGTTATATTCATCAAATTTAATGTGTGCATATCTTGTACCAATTATTTCTGTACCTTTTGCATTAATTACCCCATATCTTCCATCAGAATTTTGTATTACTATTCTATCATATAATATTGCTTTCTGATTTTCAAATTCATCACTTATTCCAGTAAATCCTAGATTTTGCACTGCTTTATTATATAATTCAACAATATATGGTAATGTTTGTATATTTATACTTCTCTTAGATGAGTCATATTCTAATTTTATATTACAGGAAATTTCAATTCCATCTGATATAACATATATTTCTCCATTTACATCTCTTGCAGGCTCAGACATAGTATAATTTTTATATTCATCATTTGCATTTGGCTCTATTTTACTTATAATTGTAGAGTTTAAAAACATTGAAGCTGTTTCTTGTTTATTTTCCACAAATACTTTATTAATGTCCTCGGCTTCTATTTTATATTCTCCACTATGTGCCTCATATCCAACAAAGCTTGCTATTCTCTTTACATTAACATATATTTTATTATTCTCTATTAAAAATATGGATGTATCTATTGTACTTTCTTGTCCATCTATATATATTTTTGTTGTTTCATCTATAGGTTGTATATCTTTTATTACTACTATTATTATACAAATAATAAGTAGTGTAATTATTATTGCTATTGTAACACCTATAATAGTACCATTATTATGTTCTTTTGGTTTATTTATTTTTAATTTGCTATCTTCTTTTAAGTCATCTGCATGTAATCTCATTTGCTCGCCTCCTTTTATTTTTCATATCCATATTTTTTATAAAATTCATGTTTAAAATTTAACAAATTATCTTTTTCAATTTCTATTCTAACTCTTTCCATCAATTTAGTCAAGAATCTTAAGTTATGAATTGATAATAATCTTACTCCTAAAATTTCTTTTTCTTTTACAAGATGTCTTATATATGCTCTTGTATAGTTTCTACATGTATAACAATCACATTCTCTATCTAATGGTGTGAAATCTCTTTCATAAGTTGCATTTCTAACTACTACTTTTCCATTCCATGTTAATGCTGTACCATTTCTTGCAATTCTTGTAGGTAATACACAGTCACACATGTCTATACCTGCTATTGCTGCTTCTATTAAATAATCTGGTGTTCCTACTCCCATTAGATATCTTGGTTTATCTTTTGGCATTAATGGAGCTGTATAATTTAATATGTCTAAAAATTCTTCTTTAGGTTCTCCTACACTTATACCTCCTATAGCATATCCTGGTAAGTCTAATTCTATTAGGTCTTTTGCAGATTTTTCTCTTAAATCTTTATAAAATCCACCTTGAATTATTCCGAATAGTCCTTGTTTGTCTTTTTTTGCATGTGATTCTTTACATCGCTTTGCCCATCTAGTAGTTCTTTCCATAGAATTCTTCGTATATTCATATGTCTCAGGATATTTTACACATTCATCAAATGCCATTATTATATCTGCTCCTAATGAATTTTCAATTTCCATAATTTTTTCTGGTGAAAAAAAATGCTTGCTTCCATCTAAGTATGATTTAAAGTCTACTCCTTCTTCTGATATTGTTCTCAAATCTCCTAGGCTAAATACTTGAAATCCTCCACTATCTGTTAGAATAGGTCTATCCCATCTCATAAATTCATGTAATCCACCTGCTTCTTCTATTAATTTATGACCTGGTCTAAAATATAAATGATATGTATTTGATAAAATTATTTGGGCTTCTACCATTTCTTTTAATTCTTCTGGTGTCATAGATTTAACTGTTGCTTGTGTTCCAACTGGCATAAATATTGGTGTTTGTATATCTCCATGTGGAGTATGTATTACACCTCTTCTTGCTCCACAGTTTTTATCTACATGTAATAATTCATATGTTATTGGTTGTTTCTCCATTTTATTTCTCCCTATTTTTTAATATTTTAAGTAGTTTTTTCAAAGAGTGAGCAGACATAAGACATGCCCTACATTTTTATTTCTAAAGTTTAACCTCTATCTTCTAGTAGATAAACATCGCATCTCCAAAGCTGAAAAATCTATATTTTTCTTTTACTGCTTCATTGTAAGCTTTCATTATATATTCTTTTCCTGCTAGTGCAGATACTAACATTATTAGAGTAGATTCTGGTAAATGAAAGTTTGTTATTAACCCATCTATACATTTAAATTTATAACCTGGATATATAAATATTTGTGTATCACCTTCATATGGCTTTACTAAACCTTCTTCACTTGCAATTGATTCTAAAACTCTACATGAGGTTGTCCCTATTGCTATGACTCTTTTACCATTTTTCTTTGCATTATTAATTTTCTCCACATCTTCTTCTTTAATATAAAAATGTTCTGTATGCATATCATGGTCTTCTATTTTTTCTACTTTTACAGGTCTAAATGTTCCTATTCCTACATGTAATGTAACATTTGCAATTTCTACTCCCTTTTCTTGTATCTTTTTTAATAGTTCTTCTGTAAAGTGTAAGCCTGCTGTTGGTGCTGCTGCTGAACCTTCATATTGTGCATAAACAGTTTGATACCTTTTTTTATCTTCTAATTTTTCTTTTATATATGGTGGTAATGGCATTAATCCTATCTTATCTAATATTTCATTAAATATTCCATCATATGAAAACTTAACTTTTCTATTTCCATCATTAAGTAGTTCTAAAATTTCAGCTTCTAATAGTCCATCTCCAAAAGTTACTTTTGTTCCTACTGGTAATTTTCTTCCTGGTCTTACCATTACCTCCCAAAAGTCTTCTTCAATTCTATTTAAAAGTAAAAATTCCACATTTGCTCCTGTTTCTTTTTTACCATATAAACGAGCTGGTATTACTTTTGTATTGTTTCTTACTAAACAGTCTCCTGGTTGTAAATAATCTAATATATCTCTAAAAATTTTATGCTCTATAGTTTCTCTTTTTCTATCTAATATCATTAACCTAGATTCATCTCTATTTTTAATTGGAGTCTGTGCTATTAATTCTTCTGGTAAATTATAATTAAATTCTGATACTTTCATTATTATTCCTTTCTTGAGTCTCAAATTGATTTTTATATTGTAGCAGTACATTGCATGTACCATTTTATCATCTCTATATATTCTCTTCTTCTATAAAATATCCTTTTATCTTTTCAATTAATGCTTTTATATGTTCTCCTAAGTTCTCTGGTTCATGGAACTTTTCTTCTGTTAAATCTATTGATGTTTTAAAATAACTATCATGAACAGGTTTCATTGAAAATACTTCTTTACTTAATCCTATATTTTTATTGTTTATATTAGATGTCATATAATCTATATACCATTTCTTTAAACCTTCTGTATCATCTTCGACATAACCATATTTTTCATATGAATGCAATTCAGGTATTTCATTTTTACATTCATTTTCTATCCTTTCTAAATTGTGTAAAAATTCGTGAACAAATACTTCTTCTGGAAATGTATTAAAATTTGAATAGTTATATAATAAATCTGCATTTTCATTTGGAATTCTTATGTTCGAAAATCCAATATCTTTTTTATATGTCATTCCTCCGAAGACCTATCCAGTCCCCTGTTTTTATACGCTCTTCATGTAAGTCTTCTCCAAGTTTGTATGCTACAAAGATATGGTCATATTCAATTCCACCATTGTCTACATATCTTTCTAAGATTTCTTCTATATTTGTTGTTGCTATATAATTACCATAATCGTCACTATAACTAATTGATGTTATTGGTTTGTCTACTACGATTGTCCTATATGTTACTGTCATTCTTCCTCCAGACATTTCTTTCATAGAGGTTTGAAATCTTTTCATATTATTTTCTATTAATGATATTTCAGATGGTTTTAAATTTAAATTTGTTTTAGTTTTGTTTCCATCTTTTTCAATATCTACTTGCAAATTTTTCATAATTAGACATATAAAATTCCAATTATTGTTTTCATCTTTCTTTACTTCATCTAATTTAAAGTCAGAAAACCAAACTGTGCCTTTTGAGTTATCATCATATGCTCCTAATCTAAAAGTAATATCTACATTTGTTCTATTTCTTGAATCAAATTGAAAAACTAAGCTTTGCCAATCTCCATTCCCTACTAGACTATTTGACTTTTCAGTTGTATCCATTATCCCAATATTTACTCCGCCTTCTGATTCTTCTTTTTCATTTTGTACATTTTCAAATTTTACCATTGCTGTAACTCTATATAATGTATTTTCTTTTACATCTATATTTCTATATATTAAAGCATCATTAAATTCTTGTGATTCAATCTTATAACTATATTGATCAGAATATTTTACAGAGTTATCTCTTGTAAATTGAGATATACCTGTTGTATATTCTGCTTTTACAAAATTTCCAAATTCGTTAATTCTATATATATGCCATACATAATAAATTGCAATTATCGCAATTATAACTAATATTATATTAAAAATTGTTGAAATTTTCCCTTTTTCTTCTCGTAATTTCATATGTTTTCTCCTTCTTTATATACAATATCTTAAGATTTCTTTTAACCTCTCTTCTTTTCCTGTAAGATATAAATATCCTATTAAACCTTCAAATGCTGTTGCATACATGTATTCTTTTACATTAGAATTTTTTGGTAAATGATGATTTTTTGTGTTTCTTGTTCTTCTTACAATTTCTTTTTCTTCTTCTCTTAATTTTTCTTCTATATTTTGTAAAATATTTGCTTGTGCTTCTGCTTTAACTTTCTTTACCGCTTCTATATGTAATTTGTGTGGTTTTAAATTTGTTGTTTTTATTAATTTTTCTCTGATATATAGTTCATAGACTGCATCACCTATATATGCCCATGTTAGTGGGTTTAGATTATTTATTCTTCGCTCTTTTTCTTCCAAATTTGTTTATCCTTCCTTTTTGTTTTAATTATATCAAAATAAGATAGGGCTAAGCGTGATTATTCCTTACTTCGTGCCTAGTTAAATTTGTAAAACGAGTAAAATTTGCTATGCAAATTTTTCACACTTTGCCAAATTTATCGTAGGCATTCCCACAAACGGTGCCCCTCAATTAAATATAAGGTTCTAATGTAATTTTTCCTATTTTAGCTTCTCTAAAGTCTTTTATTATTATGTTGGCTGTTTTATTTTCATCAATATTCCCTCCAGAAATAATAGCTCCTCTTTTTTTTCCTATTAGTCCCATAATATCCATTATGTTTTCGTTTTCCATTTGATTTTCATTTTTCAATATTTCTTCTATTTGTTCATTGTCTAATTTATATGTTTCTATTAATTGGTTCCTATAATTGTTTAATAAATATTTTAACAAATTATATGCTATTTCTAGGTTGTCTAGAATTTCATCTTTTATTGTTCCTGTATATGCTAAGTTTAAGGCAATTTCTTGTGTTTCAAATTTTGGCCATAATACTCCTGGTGTATCTAATAATTCTATGTTATTTCCTATTCTTATCCATTGTTTTTTTACTGTTACTCCTGGTTTATTTCCTACTATTTGTTTATTTTTATTACATATTCGATTTATTAAAGATGATTTTCCGTACATTGGGTATTCCTATTATTAAAACTCTAATTGTTCTTCCTGTTCTTCCTTTTTCAAGTGCTTTTGCTTTTTCTTCTTCCATAATTTTTTCTATTGTATTTATAATTTCATTAACCCTATTATTGTTTAATGAATTCATGCTTATTGCAATTGTATCTTTGTTTGTAAGATATTCTTTCCATTTCTTTGTTTGTGTATCATCTGCCAAATCACTTTTATTTAAAATTATAATTTTCTTTTTGTTTTTTACCATTTTATTTAAATCAGGGTTTCTACTGGACATAGGAATTCTTGCATCAATTACTTCTATTACAACATCTATTAACTTTAAATCATCTTCTATAAGTCTTTTGGCTTTCGCCATGTGCCCTGGATACCAGTTGATATTTGTTTTGTTTGAGTTTTGTCCCATTCCCTTACACCCTTTCCAACACTAATTTCTTAATTCTAAATTAATATATTCTATAATTATTCTTGTCTGCACGTTCGTCCAATTCTCTATCATATTTTTCTCCTTGATAGAACCAATCCGTTCCTTTTTTATTTGATACTTTTCTTGTCTTACTTATAATTATGTTTAAGACTACCACTGCTGCTAATATTATCGCTATAAAGTCTACCATTACATTACCCATAGTATCTGATGTTACTCCTGCTTTCATTCTTGCAAATAAATCTGGTCCAAAATAAGCACAATATGCAATAAAATATATTATTCCTCCTACTGTTACTCTTTTAAATACACATATTATACATATTAATGTTAAAAATAATAACAAAATTTCAGCATTTGTGTTTATACATTCAAATGGAAATTCTATTTGTAAATATGATATTGCTGTAACTATTAGTCTAAATATCCAATACATTGTCATAAATATTCCACATAAAAAATCTCCTACACTTTCCATATTTTTCATCCTCTCTTATGTTATTTATTTATATTTTACTATATGCCATGTTTTTTTTCAAGCACTATTTCTACATCTCATCCCCAGCTAAATAATTTCCTGATTCTTTATCAAAGTTTATGTTTGTCCCATTTGTAGTCATTATAATTGTTCCTGATTGATCTGTTCTATATACTTTTATTTGTCTTTTCTCAAACATTTCCATTACTGATTTTGTTGGATGATTATATGTATTTCCTTTTTTAGCAGATATTAAGGCATATTGTGGATTTACTGAGTTTATGAAATTTTCTGAATTTGATGTATTACTTCCATGATGTCCTGCTTTTATTATTTGTGCTCCAACATTTAATCCATTTTTTAAGATTTCATCTTCTGATAGTTTTTCTGCATCTCCCATTGATATAATGTTTACATTTCCATATACAATTTTTGTTACTATGGAGTAATTGTTTAATTCATCATATTTAGTAGAGTTTGGTGCTAAAATCTGAATTATTGCTTCACCTAGTTCAAAGTTATCACCAACTTTTGGGTATATCCAGTTAACTTTTTTCTCATCTACTGCATCTAAAAAATCTAAATACCAACTTGTTGTTATGTTATTTTTTGTTGTATCTGGAGCATATAGAACTCCAATATCAAAGTTCCTTATTACTTCTGCCATTCCTCCCATATGGTCATCATGTGGATGTGTTCCTATTAAAACATCAATTTTCTTTATTCCTAGTTGTTTTAAATAATTTACTACTGTTTCTCCTTTGCTCCTGGTTCCACTATCTATTAACATTATTTTAGTTCCTTGCATAAATAGTATACTGTCTCCGCTGTCCTACATCTATAAGGTGCATTTGTAATGTTCCTTTGACATTTTTAATAGGTATTTGCTCATTTTTATTATTTGCTACATTATCATTAGATAAAGTATTACCTACATTGTTTGTAATTGTTGTAGATATTTTAAAAATTTTATTATTTATATCGTTAATAAATGTGTTTATGTCTCTATAACCATTTTCATAGTATAACCCCGCTATGAATACTACAATAACACATATTATATAAATTATTTTTAAAGTCCAACTTCTATTTTTCTTCTTTTTCCCCATTTATTACTAGCTCCTTTGTTTCTTTTGCTACATTTTCTATATCTAATCCATATAATTCTTCTATTTCTTCTGTTGAACCATGTTTTACAAATGTATTTGGGTATCCAAAGCATTTTATTTTTATATCACTTATTTCATTTTCAACTATTAATTCTTTTATACTACTTGCTAATCCACCTTTTAATATATTGTCTTCTATAGTAATTACTTTTTTAGTTTTTTCTATAGATTTAATTATTGTTTTTTCATCTAATGGTTTTAAAAATCTTGCATTTATTATTTCTACATCTATATTATCCTTTTTTAATTTTTCTCTAATTTCATATGCTCTACTAACCATTTTTCCTATTGCTATTATAGTTACATCTTTTCCTTGTTTTATTAGTTCTGATTTTCCAAGTTCTATTTTTTCATGTTTATCAAATTTTGCTAGTCCTTCTCCTCCTCTAGGATATCTTATTACTACTGGCTTTCTCAAATTTACTGCAAATTCTAGCATTTCTTCTAATTCCCCAAAGTCTCTTGGTGCCATTATATTTAAGTTTGGTATTATGTTAAAAAATGATAAGTCTAATATTCCTTGATGTGTTTCTCCATCATTTCCAACTATTCCAGCTCTATCAACACACATTACTACTCCTAAGTTTTGTATACATATATCATGTATTACTTGGTCATATGCTCTTTGATAAAATGATGAATATATGGGTACAACTGGTGTCATTCCTAGACTTGCAAGCCCTCCTGCAAATCCTATGGCATGTTGTTCCGCAATTCCCACATCAAAAAATCTATTGGGAAATTCTTTTGCAAATTTACTTAGTCCTGTTCCATCCTTCATTGCTGCTGTAATTGCTACTATGTTTGGATTTCTTTTTGCAAGTTCTATTAATTTTTCTCCAAATATTTTTGAATAGTCATCTTTTTTAGCCTTTTTGCTTTTTCCTGTTTCTATATCGAATCCACTTGTACTATGAAAACAGTCTGGATTTTCTTCTGCTATTTTATATCCTTTACCTTTTTTTGTAATAACATGTATTAATACTGGTCCTTCAATTTGTTTGCTTCTTTGCATTATGTCTTCTAGTTCTATCAAATTGTGACCATATACTGGACCTAAATAACTAAAACCTATGTCTTCAAAAAACATATTTGGTATTACTAATTGTTTTACACTTCTCTTAATTCTTTTTATACCTTTGCTTAATTTTTTTCCTATTAATGGAATCTTCTCGAGAATATCTCTAATATAGTCGTTTGATGCTTTGTAAAGTTTTTTTGTTCTTATTTTACTTAATAATCTTGGCACTCCTCCAACATTTTTAGAAATACTCATCTCATTATCATTTAATATAACAATTAAATTATTTATAGAGTCTCCTGCATCATTTAGAGCTTCTAATGCCATTCCTCCTGTTAATGCTCCATCACCTATTATTGCTATAACATTATAGTCTTCTTTTTTTAAGTCTCTTGCTTTTGCCATTCCTAAGGCTACTGATATTGATGTGCTACTATGTCCTGTATTAAAGTTATCATATTCTGATTCAGATGTTTTTGGAAATCCTGCTATTCCATTCATTTTTCTTAAAGTATTCATTTGGTCTTTTCTTCCTGTCAAAATTTTATGCACATATGTTTGATGTCCTACATCCCATACAATTTTATCTTTTGGCATATTAAATACACTATGTAAGGCAATTGTAAGTTCTACTACTCCTAAATTAGATGCTAGGTGTCCACCATTTTTTGAAACTATATTAATTATCATTTCTCGTATTTCTGTAGCTAATTTTTGTTTTTCATTTATATTCAATTTTTTTAAATCTTCTGGTGTATTTACATTATCTAGTATTTTACTCATTTTTAATTACATTCCTTTCTCGCTTTGCTTAAAGGTTTACCTAGTTATATAAATTTCTTTCAAACTATTTCCTCTTATACACTTTTACATTATACATTTTTTATATTTTTTCTTGCAAAGTTTTCAAAGGTTATTACTAATAATGAAATTATAGTAATTGCACATATTAATATTGAAAATCCTAATGTCATTCCTTCAACTGTAGGTAATTTTCCATATGTATATTGTGTTAAGTCCCAATTTAATGTAGGAACAATTTTTAACCATTTTATTTGGAATTCCATTACTAATGAATTTACAATGCTAGATACAAAATATGCTAAAAATGATACTACAATTGCTACTGCAGTATTTGCACAGATAGTTCCTATCATGAATGCAATTAATGATAATATTATAACTAATGGAGACATTTGTAATAATCCTATTAACATAGAAACTATGCCGTTAACTGATACTACTGTGTTTGTATTATAGTTATATTCTATAATTGGTGCATTTATTGTATCAAATCCATACATAATTCCAGAGACTATTGTTTGTATTATTGTTATTATCAATATTGAAAAAACTATAGTTATAAAACAAGCAATTATTTTTGATGCTAGTATTTTTCTCCTACTGTATGGTCTTATTAATAATAGTTTTATTGTTCCTTTGTTGAATTCTTCACTTACTATTCCTCCTGTTAGCATTAAAGATATTATAATTACAAATAATAATCCTTCTCCTCCATTTGTAAATAATGTTTGTAATGCTTCTGATACTGTTGTTTTTGAACTTATATTGTTTTCGATTTTGTATTTGGTTATATTATATTTTGCTAGTGTTTCTTGATATTGTTTTTTATCAGAATATTTATAGTCTTTTCCTTCTTTTTCTTTATAATTATTCTCATCTATATCATATACATAATTATTATTTATAAGGATTGAACCATTTGCTTCATATTGTGTTAATAACATATCATAATCTTTATCTCCATAGCAAATATCTTTTTGTAGTCTCCATTCTAATACTTGAAGTTTTAATTTTAATACCTCCGCTTCTTGCTTTAAGGCATTTAATGTATCAGTATCCATATCTCTTCTTATCTCATTTTCTGTAAATTCTAATTGTGTCTTTATTTTTGCTAAATCTGTTTCAGCAAATGCCTTCCAATCTCCTTCATCTAGTTTTTTTATAATGTCATCATATTCATTTTGTAATTCTTCTAATGTAACATCATTTTCCTTTACATATTCTACTAATCCATTTTTATAGTAATTTAGATTGATTATTTTATCATATAATTCATTTGATACTATTGTAGATTGCCATGAATTTGTTCCATATTTTTTCTGTAATTCTAAATATTCTATATGTGATTGTAAATAACTATATTCTTCTTTTCCTTCTTCTGTTGCTTTGTTTACTTGTTTTAAACTTTCTTTCATTACTGATATTTCTTGGTCGATATAACTATATCCTGAATTATTAATATTTTCTATAACTTTATTTAGAGCCATTCCCGCTATTGATAATAATAGAAATATTATTAATATTACATATATAGCTTTTTTACTAAATATTTTTATTAATTCATTTTTTATTAATTTAAACAATTTTATTACCTCCTGTCTTTTTTAAGAATGCTTCTTCTAGTGTTATTGTTTCTTCATTAATACCATAAACATCTATATTGTTTTCTACTAATTTTTTTACTGTTCTTGCAATTTCTTGCTCATTGCCTTGTATTTTAAATTCGTTATTGTTTAAAACCTCTACTGTATCAAATAATTCTGATATTTTACTTGTGTCATTTACTTTAAATAAAGTATATTTTGCATTGGCTTCTTCTTTTAGTTCTTTAATTTCTTTTGTTTCTAATACTTCACCATTTTTTATGATACATACTTTTGTACAAAAATTATCTAATTCAGCTAGATTGTGGCTAGAAATTAATACTGCCATATTTTCTTCTTTGGTTAATTTTTGTATAAGGTCTCTTAACTCTTTTATTCCCTCTGGGTCTAATCCGTTTGTTGGCTCATCTAAAATTAATATATTTGGTTTATGTAGTATTGCTTGACCAATTCCTAGTCTTTGTCTCATTCCTAAAGAATATTTTGATACTTTATCATTAATTCTTGATTCTAAGCCTATTAATTTAATAACCTCATCAATTCTTGATTTATCTACATTTTTATATAGATTAGAAATTAATTGTAAATTCTTATATCCTGATAAATACATGTATAAGTCAGGATTTTCTACTATTGCTCCTACTCTTTCTATCGCTTTTTCAAAATCTTTTTGTATATCATATCCATTTATTTTTACTGTTCCTTTATCTATTCCTTGTAATCCTAATATAAGTTTTATTGTAGTTGTTTTTCCTGCTCCATTAGGTCCTATAAAGCCTAATATGTCCCCACTTTCTAGTTTTGTAGAAACATCTTTTATAATAGTCTTTTTACCTAATTTTTTGTAGAGATTATTACACTCTAAAACAATGTCTCCCATTTCTTTTTCCTCCTTTTTACCCATTTATTTTATCACTAATATATTGTTATTTCAATATAAATAAAATATAAAATTCTTTGGATTTTGCACATTGTTACAGTACAGATACCCCAAACACAAATTTATATTGAATTATTACCCCTGAATTGTAACTGTGCATTATTTGGTTCTAATGTTTATTTTCAAATAATTGTCAAAATTCTCCGTCCCTTATGGTAAAACAAAAGACATTCTTAAAATTTTAAGAATGTCCTTAAATTCTCTTTTATTTTACTTTAATATTAAATCTTGTTATTTCTTGTCCTGCATATGTTACTACTATATATCCATTTCCATTTATTACTTCTTCTTCTGCCCATTCTTCTAGTGCTATTCCTATATAGAATACATCTGTATTAGCATATGTTGTATCTTCCATATTTGGATTATGTATTAATTGTATATTTTCATTATAGGCATTTATATGTATGGATTCCATTATATCGTTTGATAATCCTTCTAGGTTAAACATTACATTATCTATAAAACTTATATTTCCTGTGTCTTCTTTTAATTCATGTATATCTTTTACTTTTACCCTAGAGATTTTTTTACCAATCTCATCATCGAAAACACCATTTTCATCAATTTTATAAATAGGAACTAAAGTGTAAATATATCCATCTCTTTCTACAACTGCATTTTCTTCTTGTTCCTCTATACTGTCTTCTGATTGATATAATGTAATTGTCTCATTTTCTTCATTACCTACTACTAGTTTTATTTCACTTACTTGAATTTGTATGTCTGATTTTATATACCCTTCTGTACCTTCTTGTCCAATTGAAATTGATAATATTAACTCTCCTGATTGTTGTGGTGTTATTGATACTTTCTTTATGATTGAATCACTATTTTTTGCTCTATTAATTACATATCCATCTTCATTTAGGAATTTTACATCTATCATACTTTCTGATGACGCTGATACTAATACTTTTGACATGTCTACTCCTGTAATTTCTTTTTTATCTTCTGCTGTATATTCATGCCAAAAATGTATTCCAACTTTTGATTCTGTTCCTTGTACAAAGTCTGTTGTGTCTAATGTTATTTTATTTATGCTTTTATCTTCCTTAATTACTATTTTAATGTCTGTTCCTGTTACTTTTCCAACACTTGGTATAATTGTATAAGAATCGGAAACTTTACCTATAAATGATACTATTATTGCCCCATTTACTCCATTTCTTTTTCCAATTGTTGCTATTTTATCATCATTTACGATTTTTCCATTGCTATCTTTTATTACAAGTTTTAAAGCATTTATATTTATATCTTCTTCATTTTCTCCTGATTTTAATGTGAATTCTATAGGATTATAACAAATTCCTTCTGTGAAATTTGTACTTGAAATTATTGTTGTTATTTCTTTATTTAATACATTTACTAAAACTTCAAAGCTTGATGTGAAATTTATTGTATCATTTACTCTATAAGATACTGTTACTGTTTGTCTTCCTGGTACATTTTTATTGTATCCACTAATCATGTATTTTTCCATGTCAATTCTCTCTACTTTACCAGAAGTATATGTTATATTTATTTTTCCTCCTGCTAAATTTATTTCTTCTCCAACTGTATATATGTATTTTGTTGGATTTGTAATTGTTATATTACTAATAGTATCTTCTGGTTCTACTGGATTTGAAGCTTCTGGTTCTTCTACAACAAGTCCTGTATTTAAGTTTCCTAAATAAAACAATATTATTCTTTGTGCATCTATTAAATTAATATCATTATTGTCTTTATTGTTTACATTTGCTGCTATTGCATTTAATCCTGTTAATGCATTTGTATTTGGATTTAAGTAATGTAATATTATTCTTTGTACATCTATAAGGTTTATTTTTCCGTCTCCATTTACATCTCCATAAATTACTATATTATATTTATCAGTATTTTCGTTTACTGTAATTTGCGTTCCTGTCCCTACAGGCTCGTTTGATATACTTTTTATTGTAAGATTTGCTTTTGCAAATTTAGCTCTTATGTCTAATGTTTCTGCTTGATTTGCATTATCAAAAATAAATGGTAAAATCAAATTATTATCTTGCATAAAAACATTGTCTAGTGCATTTTCAGTACTATGATTATAGGCTTTTGCTTCTTGTATTTCAATATCTTTATTTATTTTATTTGTTGCTTGAAATAGTCCACTTATTCCTACTACAATTGTTGTTATTCCTATTAATGCTAAACCTTTACTTGTTTTTTTCATCTTTAATACCTATTCCTTTCTCCTTATTAATAATTTCTAATTCTATAAATAACTATACCAACTATTATTATAGCAGCAGCAATGATTAGAATTATTGCTAAAATAATATAATTTGGTTTATTTTGATTATCTCCATCTTGTACATTTTCAATTTCTTCGTTTTGTAGTATATTTGATTCATCTTCTGTCTGATTATAATTTCCTTCACTTGATGAGTTATCATTTATTGAATTATTAATTACATTTTCATCACTAATATTTGTATCTGTTATTTGGTTCGCATTTGTATTTGTTTCTGTATTGGTATTTGTATTTTTATTTGTACTAGAATTATTGCTTGTATTAGGCTTTTTATTTGTATTGGTATTAGTATTTGTTCCTGGATTTGGCGTTGGGTTAGGTGTTGGATTTGGGTTTGGATTTGGATTAGGATTTTCTGGTTGTACTGGTACTTCTGGTTCTGATGACTTTTTTATATTAGCAGTTACATTTCCACTAATATTCGCCTGTAATTCATCTCCATTAGCATTTGATATTACTATATTAGAGACCGTAAAGTTAGCTACTCCTTCTGCTATTGTTTTAAATGTAACTGTCATACTAGTAATTGTTTTATTTTCAAAGTTTGCATCAATATAATCTAATTTTATTGCTCCTCCTTTATCACTTGCTTTCCAAGCATTGCTTCCTATATATTGTAATATATTTTTATTGTAATTTAAGTTTAAACTTGCTGTTCCTACTGGCTGTGAAAAAGATATTGTTATAGTTATTGTATTACCTATTTCTGGGTTTACATTATCTGCTCTTAAACTAACTGTTGCAGAAGCAGCACTAACATTTCCCATAAATATGATTATTATTAAGAACATAATTACTGAAATAACTATTGATTTTTTCATTATTTTACTCCTTTTTATATATTTTTTTAACAGGTATATTATAACACTTTTTCCTATTTTTGTAAACCTATTATGTCTCTTTTTTACTAATTATGGAGTTGCATGCATATTTGTTAAAGTATTTTCATCATTTTCATTTGGTGTAGATATAACGTTTGTTATGTTATCCTCATCTGGATTATCTTGTATTCCATGATTTATTGCTTCATCTTCATTATTTGATTCTGTATTATTTATATTTGTTTCATCTTTTTGTATTATTGATTTGTTTGTAAAGTAAAGGGTTACTCCTGTTATAGATAATATTAGCACTAATATTATTACTATCATTAAAATTATACTTTTATTTTTCATTTTAATATTCTCCTTTTATTGTACTTTTGTATCTTTTGAACAGGGCACGATAAAGCTTCGTGCCCTTTGTTCTTATGATTATTATCTCATTATTTTAAATTTAATTGGTGTTATTGACATTCCATGCTCGTCTTCTACACGTAATGTCCAAACTCTTGATACATCAATAGCTTCATTTTTAATATAATATTCGCCTTCTCCGTTTATTGTATAGTATTTACTACTATCTTCTTCTAACTGACTATTTGATTTATCTACTAATGTAATTACTGTTTTTTCATCTCCACTTGTTAGTGTTGCTCTATAAACATCTGATACATCTACAAATTTAATTGTTCTATGGTCTTTACTTACTACTACTTCTGGTGGTATTGTGTCTATTAAAAATCTTCTTTGAGTTGTTTCTATATTTTGACCTTCAACTCTAATTGTATATGTTCCATCTTTTAATAATTCTCCATTATATGCTTTTTCTTCTTCTTCATCTTTTTGTATATACATGTTTACATTTTCTTTATCACACATAATTGTTAGATAATCATTATATACTGGAATTTTACCATCTTGATTTTCTTCAATTTCTACTTTTAAATCATTGTCATCTAAGTAATAAATGTTTGGCGGATAGTCTAAAACTATAAATTTAATAACCTTTTCTATTGCATTATTTCCAGATGAATCTTTTGCTGTATATTTTACTACATATTCTCCTACTTCTTCTCCTATAATTTCTACATTAGATGATTGACCATTAACTGTATATTCTAAATTTACACTTGTATCATAATTATCTGTTGCATTTGCTAAACTATTTAATTTAAAGCTTGCTTTTCCTTTTATGAATTTTACAGTAGTTTCATCGTTTTCATTTTTATTTACTTCTATGTCATCTGTTGCTTCAATTTCAAGTAATGTAATTACTGGAGCTATTTTATCAACTACTTTTACTGTTCTTGTTACAGGTTCTGCACCTTCTACACTATAAGTTATTGTATAAGTTCCTACTTTTGTTGTATCAACTATTCCTGTTGTTTTAACTTTAAGCTCACTTTCTGTACTGTCTATATTATAAACTGTAGCTCCTTCATCTACATATTCTGAATTAAGTTCTATTTCTACTTCTGATAATCCATTTAATACTATTACTATTTGCTCTGTTGGATTTTCTGATAGTACCACAATTTCAAATGATGTAGTAAATTCTTCTCCATGTGTAGAACTCGTTTCATCATTATCTTTATATGTAACTGTTACTGTTTGTTTTCCTTGAACTGTAGGATTTAAGTTATATCCTGTTAATGTTACATCTGTAGTTATTTCTGTCTTTTCGTCTAATTCTTCTTCTGATGCTTTTAATGCTATTATTTTCATACCTTCTGTATTTAATGTTGTTTCTTGTCCTGCTATATAAACTATTTTTGATGGTCTGTCTGCTATCTCAATTCCTTTCATATAGTCTTTTACTGTAACTTTGTAACTTGCATCTGTTTTTCCTTTGTATGATATTGTTACAAATTGTGAACCTAGTTTTTTAGAATTATAGTCACTGCTTATGTCTGCTTTACTCATATCTATAGTTTCTTGACTATTATTGTTATATGTTACTAAAATTTCTCCATCTGTTAAGTCTAATTCTTCTCCATATTTGTAATCTACTTTTGTTGGAAATTTAGTAATAGTAATTTTGCTTACTGCTTTTTCTGTTATTGGTATATTTACACCTTTTATTATTGTACCTGTATAGTTTCCTTTTCCTTCTATTAATATTTTTGCTTTATAGTTTCCTATATTTACTGGCTCTTCATCTGTAAATTCTCCATCTGTGTTTGTAATTTCATCATGTTTAGCATATGTTATTGTTACATTATAGTCATTGTTTTTATCTAAGGTTGTTCCATTTAATTTTACATTTTTTACTGTTGGTACTTTTGGTGTTCCATCATATACCAATTCTTCTTCTGTTAATAGATTTATTTCTACTTCTGCTCCTGCTATTGATGTTGTTGTTATTGTATATATTCCTGATTTTATTGTTATTGTATAGTTTCCGTATTTTCCGTCTGTTCCTGTTATTGGATAGTCTCCTACTTGTGATGTTTCTGTTGCTGTTGTTTTTAGTGAAGCTATTACTCCTATACTTTCTAAGGTGTCTTCTCCTACTAATGTATTATTTGTATAATCTTCTCCGTTTTCTGCGTCTCCTGCTACTGCTAGTCTTGCTGTTAATGTTTCTAAGTTTTCTACTCCATATTCACTTGTTTTGTCTTCTGCTATTACTGTTATTGCTTTTTCTGTTATTTTATATGTTCCTGGTATTACTGTTACTGTATAAGTTCCATATGCTTTACTTTCTCCTGTTATTGCATATTCTCCTACTGCTAAGGTTGAAGCTTCTGTTGTTAATGTATCTATTACTCCTATACTTTCTAATGTGTCTGTTCCTTCTAATATATTATTTGTGTAGTCTTCTCCGTTTTCTTCATCTCCTACTACTGCTAATCTTGCTGTTAATGTTTCTAGATTTGCTGCCCCATATTCACTTGTTTTGTCTTCTACTATTACTGTTATTTCTTTTCCTATTATTGTATATGTTCCTGGAATTACTGTTACTACATAGTTTCCATATTTTCCGTCTATTCCTGTGATTGAATAGTCTCCTACTATTGAACTTGTTGCAGTTGTTGTTAATGTATCTATTACTCCTATACTTTCTAATGTGTCTTCTCCTACTAATGTATTTTTTGTATAGTCTTCTCCATTTTCTGCGTCTTCTGCTACTGCTAATCTTGCTGTTAAGTTTTCTAGGTTTGCTGCTCCATATTTACTTGTTTTGTCTTCTGCTATTACTGTTATTGCTTTTTCTGTTATTTTATATGTTCCTGATTTTACTGTTACTGTATAGTTTCCATAAACCTTGCTTTCTCCTGTTATTGCATAGTTTCCTACACTAGAGCTTGTTGTTGCGTCTGTTGTTAATGCTTCTATTACTCCTATACTTTCTAGTGTGTCTGTTCCTACTAATGTATTTTTTGTATAGTCTTCTCCATTTTGCTCGTCTCCTACTACTGCTAGTCTTGCTGTTAAGTTTTCTAGGTTTTCTGCTCCGTATTCACTTGTTTTGTCTTCTGCTATTACTGTTATCTCTCTTGCTATTATTGTATATGTTCCTGGTTTTATTGTTACTGTATAGTTTCCATATACTTTGCT
>CAOKRJ010000030.1 GCA_948471115.1 uncultured Clostridium sp. | reverse complement strand
CTTTATTCAGTATTTTTGTCGAGTAAAATTTACTGCGTAAATTTTTCACGACATTACGTTATATTTATAACCTCTACACCTGTATAATAATGTTTTATAATTTCTTCATATGTGTGCCCTTGGTTTGCTAGTGCATCTGCTCCTGTTTGGCTCATTCCGTACTCCATGTCCATATCCAATTACTTTGATGTTTATGTTGTCTCCTTGTGTTGTGATTTGAAAGTTTGCTGATTTTAGCCCTAATATGCTTCTTAGTTCTGTTCCTGCTATTTTAGTATTTCCTATTTGTATTGTTTTTACTCTTCCTCCTTCTGTGTATTCATGTATTTGTATTGTTCTTTCTGCTCCAAATTCAAAGTTACTATATTTTTCTTTCATTTTTTTTGCTAGTTCTGCATATGTAGTGTTTATTTCTGAATTGTATTGCTCATATCCCTCTTCTCCGTACTGTTTCTACACTTTGTAAATATGGATAGTCTTTTCCTCCCCATACTCCTGATGCCATTTCTGTTTTTCCTCCACTGTTTGCATGATAAAATGCATTTATGATTTCTCCATTATATGTTACTATTTCTCCTATTGTTGTATTTACTGCTTCTACTATTTTGTTCCAGTATTCTTCTCTTACACTTTCTTCCCATTTTGCAAGTCTACTTTCTTTTGATATCCACGCTTGACAACAGGTTGATGAATCACAGATGTTTGCTTCTCCATGCTTTCCTGCATTTCTTATTATTGTATATATTGTATATGTCCTTGCAACAACTGCTTGCGCTTTTAGTGCTTCTATATTATATTTTGCTGGTATCTCTGCAGATACTACATTACACATATATTCGTCTAAGTTAACTTCTTCGATTTCATTGCTTTTTGCATGTAATAGTTTTACTGTTGTATAATCGTTATAATTATATGATGTGTCTACTTTTATTTCTTCTACCTTTTTTTCTTCTGAAACTATTTGTATTGTTTCAAATTTCTGTGTAAATATTATAGGTATTAAAAAACATAAAAGTATTATTACTATTATAAATATAATTATCTTTTTCATTATGCCTCCAACCTCTGTTTCATTTTTTCTAATACACTTTTTTCCATTCTTGATACCTGAACTTGCGAAATTCCTAACATCTTTCCGACTTCTGTTTGTGTCTTGTCTTTGTAAAATCTTAGAATTATTATTTGCTTTTCTTTTGCATTAAGATTTCCAATAACTTGCTTTAATGCCATGTTATTAATTATTTTTAGTTCCTGATTTGTTTCTACTGGTATCTTGGATAGTAACTCTCTTTTGTCATTATCATCATTGTTTTCATCTTGATATATAGACTCAATTGGTCTTTGTGCTTCCATGGCAAATATTATTTCTTCTTTATCTACTTTTAGTTCTTTAGATATTTGTGCAATGTTTATTTCTTCATGGTTCTTTTTTAGATATTCACTCTGTAATTGCTTTATCTTTATTCCTAGTTCTTTTACACTTCTACTTACTTTTATTATTCCATCGTCTCTTATGAATTTTTTTATTTCTCCTAATATGTATGGTACTGCATATGTTGAAATCTGTACCTCGAAGCTTGTATCAAATCTTTTTATAGCTTTTATAAATCCCATACACCCTATTTGATATAAGTCTTCTGTTTCATAATTTCTTCCTGTAAATCTTTTTACAATACTCCATATTAACCCTTGGTTGTCTTTTACTAATTTGGTCATTGCTATTTCATCACCGCATTTGAGCCTTTTTTATATCTTCAATATTGTTCTCATACATTCCAATATCAATCCTTTGTATTTTATTTGATTACTTTTTTCATGGTAACTTTTGTTCCCATTCCTACAATAGACTCTATTTTAATTTCATCCATAAAGCTTTCCATTATTGTAAATCCCATTCCTGACCTTTCTAATTCTGGTTTTGATGTGTATAACGGTTCTTTTGCCATGTCTATATTTTCAATTCCTATGCCATTGTCTTTTATTTCTATTGTTACTTCTCTATTGTTTAAAACACAGGTTATGTATATTAATCCTTCTTTTTCTTCATATCCATGTATTATGCAATTTGTTACAGCTTCTGATACTGCTGTTTTTATGTCCGCAATTTCTTCTAGGCTAGGATCTAATTGTGCTACAAAAGCTGCTATTGCAATTCTTGCAAATGCCTCGTTTGAGGATTTACTCATTAGTTCTAATTTCACTCTATTTTCCATTTTCTATTTTTTCCTTTCTCATATGGCATTTTTATTTCTATACCAATTTGATTTTGTCATATACTATTTTTAACTTTATTTTATTTGTATTATTTTAGGAATCCCACTCATCTCAAATATTTTTCTGACATTTGAATTTACATTAATCATTTCCATACTGCCTCCAAGCATTCTTATCATTTTGTATCTACCTAAAATCATTCCGATACCAGCACTATCCATAAAAGAAACCTTATCAAAGTCAAATACCATCCTTTTAGGAATATATCTCTCAATTTCATCGTCTAAAATCCTCCTTATTTTTTCTGTAGTATGGTGGTCTATTTCTTCTGTAATTTGACAAGTAAGTAGCTTGTCCACTTCATTATATTTTATATTCATAACCTCACTCCTTTTACATATAATTATTATACATATTTTGGTAATTTTTTCCAATAGCGAAACTGGGGAAGTTTTGCCGATTTATAAGAAAACATCGACATTATACGACATCCTATCTGAAGTATGAAACTCAAATGGACGCCCAAAGGGCGCCCCTACTATAACTATATTATCATTATGAGATTATATCTTTACTCTTTCTTCTCCTAATATATCCTTAAATTGCTGAATTGTGTTTCTATTAGAGAAAATCCCTCCACATGGTTTGATTTCTTCTCCATCTATTATTTGTACTGGAAGATTATTTCTATCTCCTGTAAAAAATCTTAATGCTCCTCTTAATTTTTCTTTTTTGTCTTCATCTAATCCTGTTATGTCTAGTTTTAGTATTGTAGTATCTCTCTTGGTTAGTTCTGTTATATCGTTTGCTACTATTGATATGTTTGTGTCTTCTCTTATACTTAGTCTTCCTGTTACTAATACTACATTGTCTACCATCAGATAGTTTGCAGATTTTTGATAACAACTTTCAAATACTATTACTTCTGTTGTTCCATATAAGTCTTCTATTGTTACAAATGCCATTAATGTATTATTTTTTGTGTATTTCTTTTTTATATTTGATATTATTCCTGCATATTTAACTGTTTGCCCATCTTTATAGTGTGTGTCTTCTCCATTTTCTATTTGTTCTAAAAGTTCTTCGATTTCTATTGTGTTTATGTTTGTTTGTTTTTCTATTTCTTGTCTTAGTTTTTCTAATGGATGCCCTGATATATATATTCCTAACATTTCCTTTTCCATTGCTAAAAGCTCTTTTTCTGAAAATTCCTTAATGAAATTATATGTGTATTTTAGTTCATTTAATTCTTGTTTACTATCGCCTTCTCCACCTAAGTCGAACATGCTTACTTGCCCTTGAAAGCTTTTCCTACTTTCTGATTGTATCGTATCTATGATATTTTCATATGATGCAAGTAGTGTGCTTCTTGATATTCCAAATTCATCAAATGTACCTGCTTTTATTAAACTTTCTATACATTTTTTATTTACTGATTCTTCCTTTAGTCTTTCACAGAAATCATCTAGACTTTTATAATTTCCATATTTTTCTCTGTTTTCCACAATGATATCCACAACTGCTGTTCCCACATTTTTAATGCTTCCTAATCCAAATCTTATTTTTCCTTCTTCTACTATGAATTTTGTTTTACTTTTATTTATATCTGGCTTTAGTATTTGTATATTCATATTTTTGCATTCGTCTATATACATTGGCACTCTGTCTAAGTTTCCTAAGTAACTGTTTAAGGTTGCCGCCATGAATTCTTCTGGATAATATGCTTTTAAATAGGCTGTTCTGTATGCTACTACTGCATATGCTGCTGCATGTGATTTATTGAAAGCATATTTTGCAAATTCTGCCATTTCACCAAATATCTTATTTGCATCTTCAGCTGTTATTCCATTTCTTACACATCCTGGAACTATTACATTTCCATTTTCGTCTGTTTCTCCATTTATGAATATTTCTCTTTCTTTTGCCATTACATCTAGTTTCTTCTTTCCCATTGCACGTCTAACTAAGTCTGCTCTACCAAGTGAATATCCTGCTAAATCACGTACAATTTGCATGACTTGCTCTTGATATACCATACAGCCATATGTTACATTTAATATTGGTATTAGTGATGGATGTGTATATACTGCATGTTCTGAGTCTAGTTTGTTTTGGATATATCTTGAAATTTGATCCATTGGTCCTGGTCTATATAATGAAACTCCTGCTATGATATCTTCTAAACTGTCTGGTTTTAGTTCTTTCATAAATCTGGTCATTCCTGCACTTTCAAATTGAAATATTCCTATCGTTTTTCCTTCTCCCCATAGTTTATATGCATTTTGGTCTTTCATTTCTTCATCATATTGTACTTCTATTCCTTTGCTTTCTTTTATCATTCTTGTTGCATCATCTATGACTGTTAATGTTCTTAATCCTAGAAAGTCCATTTTTAATAGCCCTAGTTCTTCTAAAGTTGTCATTATATATTGTGTCGCAATAGTTCCATCTTTTACATGTAATGGTACATATGTGTCTACTGGGTCTTTTGTTATAACGACTCCACACGCATGTGTTGATGCCTGTCTTGGCATTCCTTCTAATGCAATGGCTATGTCTAATAATTTTTTTATTTTTTCATCATTATCATATAGTTCTCTTAGTTCTCTATTTTCTTCCATTGCCTTTTTTATAGTAATATGCAATTCATTAGGTACCATTTTTGCTAGTTTGTCTGTGTCTGCATATGGAAAGTCTAATGCTCGTCCAACATCTCTTATTACCATTCTTGCAGACATTGTTCCGAATGTTATAATTTGTGATACATGGTCTTTACCATATTTTTCTGCTACATAATCTATTACTTGTTGTCTCTTTTCGTCTGAAAAGTCTACATCAAAGTCAGGCATACTTATTCTTTCTGGATTTAAAAATCTTTCAAATAGTAGATTATATTTTATTGGATCTATGTCTGTTATTCCTATTGCATATGCTAAAATTGAGCCTGCTCCTGAACCACGCCCTGGTCCTACTGGTATTCCATTTCTTTTTGCATAGTCTATAAAGTCCCATACTATAAGATAATAGTCTACATATCCCATTTTGGCGATTACTGAAAGTTCATATTCTTCTCTATCTAATATTTCTTTTGGTGGATTTTCACCATATCTATTTTTTATTCCATCATCACAAATTTTTTTGAAGAAGTCATAGTGTGTTTCAAATTCTTCTGGTACATCATAATTTGGTAATTTTGTGTTTCCAAATTCAAATTCTACATTACATTCATTTGCAATTTTTACTGTGTTTTCCACCGCTTCTGGTATGTTTTTAAAGTATTCACTCATTTCCTCTGGACTTTTTACATATAATTCATCTGTATCAAATCTCATTCTGTCTTCATCTATCATTCTTTTTCCTGTTTGAATACATAATAATATTTCATGATTATATGCGTCTTCTTTTTTTAAATAGTGTGCATCATTTGTTGCTACAAGTGGAATGTCTAATTTTTTAGACATCTCTATTAATTTTTGATTTACTAATACTTGTTCTTTTATTCCATTGTTTTGTATTTCTAAATAATAATCTTTTCCAAATACTTTTTTAAACCAACATGCTGTTTCTTCTGCTTTTTCTATATTGTTTTCTAATATATATTGGTTTACCTCTCCTGCTAGACATGCACTTAATGCAATAATCCCTTCATGGTATTTTTCTAGTAGTTCTTTGTCTATTCTTGGTTTATAATAATACCCTTCTACAAAACTAAGTGATACCAGTTTACTTAAGTTTTTATATCCTTCATTATTTTTTGCTAGTAATATTAAATGATTATATGTGTTGTCTATTCCTGAGTCTTTATTAAATCTGCTTCTTTTGGCAATATAACATTCACAACCTATAATTGGTTTTATTCCTTCTTTTTTACATGCTTTATAAAAGTCAATTGCTCCATACATGACTCCATGGTCTGTTATGGCTATTGCCTTCATTCCTAGTTCTTTTGCTCTTACTGGTAAGTCTTTTATTCTATTTGCTCCATCTAATAAACTATATTCACTGTGTATATGTAAATGCACAAATTCTGACATTTCTTAATTATCTCCTTAAATTTTATGTCTATATTTTACAATACATTTACAATAAAATCAATGAGATAATTATATTAATTTTGCTGGAAAAATTAATATAATTATCTCAATCGTCATTTTCAGCAGAAACCCAAAGGGTGACCCATACAAACCTCTAATTTCTAAATTTTAGTTAATACTTGTACAAAATTATAGATTAATAAACTATTAACTACTGAAAATGCTACAAAAACACCTAATGCCATAGATAATAATTTATTCTCCTTCATTTTTTTCCATACTCTTAAATTAAAATCAAATAACCTTTTCATATATATAACACCTCTTTTATAATATATATGATGGGTTATTTGATTTTATTCGTAAATTTTTTAATTATTTTTTATGGATTTTTCCATACTGCATATAATTTTATTGTTTTTCCTCTACTTCCATATATTGTGTCTCCGATTTTTATTTCTGCTTCTGTTGCTCCTTGTATGCTTGACCATCCCTCAAAAATTTTAGAACTTTTTTGTGGTATCTCTGATATTACTTGTAACCTTCCAACTGTACTTGTTATTGATTTTGTAGTTGTATTATCTTGCCATTTTCCTCCTTCTAGGTTGTATTTTACTGTAAAGTTTTTTGTAGTATCATCTAAATTAATATATGATGATGCTTTTACTAATCTATATCTAATTCTTCCTACTGCTGTATAATATGATTTTAATATCTTTTTTTGTATGTCTAAATCTAAATTACTATTATTAATTCTTTTGTCTTGTATATATTTTTCCATTGTGTATACATTTTGATTTTCTATTGATTCAATTTCGCAGTCATAATCTGCATATTCATTATGTTTATAGTAATAATAATAATCTGTTGAATCTTGTTTCGAATATCTATATCTTTCAAAGTCTACTGAAGGATATCCTATAATTTCACTGTTAGTATTTATATTTCCTAGTAATTCGTCACAGGTTATTTTATGATAATATCCTTTTGATTTCATAGTATTATCATATTCTATAAAATCTATTGCTTTTGCACTATTATATTTCTGATTTGTTGTACTATTTACTACTACATAATTATTATAAGTTGTAGTTCCTATTGGTATATCTTTTAAAAATGCGGTTACTGATATATTATTTAATATTTTTTCCCAGTCTTCTCCTGATAATTGTGGCATTTCATAGGTTGATGCTCTTCCTTCATAATTATATATTGCATTATTTAAATTTGATATTATTGAGTTTTTCATTACATTTATTTTTTCATTCATAAATAACGATGTTTCATTCTCTGGGTTATTGTTTGCTGTTATTTTTAAAGTATCCTTGTCCGCAAGACATGATACTACTTCATTATATATCTCAGTAAATTGTTTTGCTTCATAATAATACATCATAGCATCTGTTGTATATTTGGGCTGATTAGTTAACATTTGATGTGTATCTGTTTTGATTTTATTTTCATAAATTGTTTCTGGTAATATATCATAACCTTTATATTTTATTGTTGATTTTAATGCTGGATTAATTACTTTTGATATTACATCTCCGTTTTCATCTTTTGTTTTTATATATGAAAATTCCTCAGATTCAGCAATGTCTTCTGGTATTACTAAATATCCCGATGCTGATATTGTTTTTGTTTGCCCTGTTCTATCAATATATTTTCCATAAATAGTTACATAGTTATCTAATGAGTATGCTATTGTAATGTTTACTCTATCACTAGGAGGATTAGTACTATAAGTTTTTGTATAATATACATATGGTTTTAATTCTCCTCCAGTTCCTGTGTCATTTTGCGAATATATGTAATATCCATCATATAGTCCAAATACTAATGCTGGTACATAGCTTAGTATGTAATTATTTGATGCTCCTGATAATCCTATACTTGATGATAAACTTGTGGAAAAGGTTGAAATGACCGCTTCTAAATCCCTTATTTCCTCACCTATTACTGAAGATTTATCACCATTTATTGTGTTTAGCTCAAATGCTGCCATAGTATCAAATGTTGCTCCTAGTAGAGCTGTATCATATTTTGTTTTTGTTGCTAATGTATCTATTTGTAAACCCGTATATTGTGACATTATTAGTGCCATTGGTAACATTATTACTAAGAATACCATTATTAAATGTTGTAGCTTCATTAGTATATTCCTTTCTATTATTTTTATCTTCAAAGGGCACAGTGGCGTCATGTCTCACTTCGAACCCAGTTAAATTTGGCAATGCCAAATTTAACATGTATATTCCCACAAACGGTGCCCCTACAAATTCTATCTCTATCGTGACACTATGGTGTCATTCCTCCATATATATGTTACCATTAATTAATTCTAAAATCAACAAATTGTGACCTTTTTCATAATTTTTCCATTTTTGAACCTAGAGTCTGTCCTAATTCCCTCTTATTATCACTTTTTTATCAAAACAAATATTCCAATTATTGCAATAATGACACCAATTGACACCATTAAAATACTACTATTGTTTTCAATTGTTCTTGTTATGTTATTGGGATTTGTTTTAAGATGAACCTATATCAATATGAGAATTTGCTCTATATGTTGCATCATATGTTTGCCCATCAACTTTATAAGAAATATATACTGTATAATCGGATTTTTCACGACTTTCTCGCCTATCCATACTAACCTTATTATTATGATAAATATCTGTTACTATTGCTTCAGTTTCTATCACATTATTTTTCATTCTATCTATATTATATATGTTATATATTCCACCGATAATTATTGCAATTCAAAATATTATAATAAGAATTGATGTTTTTTTACTTGAACCTATCATTGTTTTCTCCTTACATTATTATTTATTAATATAATAGATTGTTTTATTAAAATTTACAAGTATTATTAACGTTTTTTCAGGAATTGATCTTGCTTTTTTTCTTTATTTTTAGTAAAAAATAATAATGAGCCAATAGCCAGTAGTGATTAGAAATAATAACAGGTACTGCAATATGCCACTTGTATTTTTTTAATTCAATTTGTCTAAAATTTCTTCTGCTAATTTTTCGTTTATTCCTTTTATCTTGGTTAATTCTTCTACTGTTGCATTTTTTATTTTTTCTACTGTTCCAAATTCTTGTAATAATGCTTGTTTCTTTTTTTCTCCTATTCCTTCTATTTCGTCTAATACCGATTTTGTTACTGCTCCTTCTCTTAATTTTCTATGATATTCTATTGCTGTTTCATGTACTGTGTCTTGAAATGTTGTTATTGTGTTGAATAGTTTTTCTGATATTTCTATTTCTTTTCTGTCTTCTCCTATTAAAGCTCTTGTTTGATGTTTGTCGTTTTTTACCATTCCATATACTGGAATTGTTAAATTATATTTGCTTATTGCTGTTTTTATTGCTCTTATTTGTGTTATTCCTCCATCTGCTAAGATTAAGTCTGGTAGTTCTCCAAATCCTCCTTTTGGATTTTCTATTGAGTGTTTTAGTCTCCTTGTTACTACTTCTTCTGTACATCTTGAATCATCTTGCCCAAATACTGTTTTTATTCTAAATCTTCTTGATAGACTTTTGTTAATTTTTCCGTCTTTCATTACACACATTCCTGCTACCATAAATGTTCCTGATATATGTGATATATCAAAGCTTTCTATTTTTCTTGGTAGTTTTTCTAATTTTAGTTTTTCTTTTAATTCATTTAATATATCATATTTGTCTTGTTCTTTATTGTTTAAGGTTATAAGTGCATTTTGTTCTGCCATTTCTATGAATCTCAGCTTTTCTCCTTTTTGTGGCGATTTTAGTTCTACTTTTCGTTCTGCTATGTTTGTTAACCATTGTTCTATACTTTCTTTGTCTTCTATTTCTTCTCTTAACATTATTTTTGATGGAATGTTTAGATTATTCATATAATATTGTTTTATAAATCCTGATAGTATTTCTTTGTCTTCCATATCTTTTAAGTTGTCAAAGAAATAGTGTTCTCTTCCTATCATTTTACTTCCTCGTACAAAAAATATTTCTATACATACTATTAGTTCATTTTTTGCAAGTCCTATTACATCTATATCATTTATGTTTGTATTTGATACTTTTTGCCTTTGTGATATGTTTTCTATTGCTTGTATTCTGTCTCTTAGTTCTGCTGCTGTTTCATAGTTTTGTGATATTGCTGATTGTGCCATTTCTTCTTCTAGTTTATTTATTACTTTGTCTATTTTTCCATCTAATAACATCTCTATTTGATGTATCTGTTCCATATATTCTTCTCTTGATACTTTATTAACACATGGTCCTAAACATCTTCCTATATGGTAGTTTAAGCATACTCTTTTGTTTGATTTGAAGTTTTTGCATTGTCTTATTTTGAATTTTTCTCTTATGAAATTTACCATTTCTTTTGCACTACCGTGCATTTGCATATGGTCCAAAGTATTTTGAACCATCATTTACTATTTTTCTTGTAATAAATACGTTTGGATATTCCGATTTTATATCTATTTTTATGTATGGATATGTTTTATCATCTTTTAATAATACATTAAATTTAGGTCTGTTCTTTTTTATTAAATTACATTCTAGTATTAGAGCTTCTGCTTCATTTTCTACTACTATATATTCAAAATGGTCTACTAATGAGACCATCTTTTCTATTCTTGTTGTTTTATTATTTTTTCTAAAGTATTGTCTAACTCTATTTTTTAGTGATATTGCTTTTCCTACATATATGATTTTATCTTCTTTGTCGTGCATTATATATACTCCTGGTTTTGCAGGCAATTTTTTTAGTTCTTCTTCTATGTTAAACATTCTCTATTCCCTTCTTATCTATTCTAAACGGACGCCCATAGGGCGCCCCTACATTGATATGTTAATTATTTTTTATTCTTATGTTTCTATATATCCAATATATGGAAGGTTTCTATATCTATTGTCAATATCAAATCCATATCCAATGATGAATTTGTCTGGTACTATAAATCCAACATGGTCAAGTGGTACTTCAAATTCACGTCTACTTGCTTTATCTGCTAATGTACATACTTTTAAACTGGCTGGATTTTTGCTTTTTAAATAATTTAATAAAAATGTCATACTTCTTCCAGAGTCTACTATGTCTTCTAATATTAATATATGTTTTCCTTCTATTGGTTCTCTTAAATCTTCTAATAATTTTATTTCTCCTGTACTTTGTGTTCCTTCATAGCTTGAAATTGTTAAGAATTCGTATTTTAATTTTGTTTTCATTTTTAGTGTTAAGTCTACTGTAAAAAATACTCCTCCTCTCATTACACATACAACCGTTACTTCTTTCCCTTCATATTCTTTATCAAGTTGTTTTGCTAGTTCATATAATCTTTTTTGAATTTCTTCTTCACTTATTAATACTTTTATTTTTTCTTCCATATACAACATTCCCCTTCTTGGTTTTTAGAATATATGTATTGATTATATACTTATTATGAGGATTTTTCAATAATTTTAATAAAAAATGGCTATATTCTCTAAGCCTTTGCCCAAATGGTGCCCTACAATAAATATCTTTGCATTTTTTATATTTCTTATGCATATTTTGTATTTTTTTTCATAAAATACTATTTGTATGAATTTTTTGATTTTTAGGAGGTACATATGCCTTATACAAAATATTTTAAAGATAAAAATAACTCTGATGCTCAAAATATTAATCGTAATATGGAGTTAATTAATTCTATTTTTAAGACTCAGTCTGAGTTGCTAAATGCTACGAATAATTATGAATATGCTGAAGGAGAAATGATTGATTATTACTCTTATCATATAAAAGCTACTAAATCAAAGCTAGACTATTTAATGAAAAATGCTAAATCTCGTGGTATTGCTATTGATAGACTACAACAACTTGAATTAAAATCTTTTGAGGATTATCAGGTTGGGTAATTATATTATTTTGTTTATTTATAATTCATTGTTCTAGTTAAAAAAAGAATTGTTATTTGGCTTGGCAGACAAAATTGAAATCAATAAGGCGTACTAGTGTACGTTGTTTGATTTCAATTGCAGTCATCTTTAACTCGTGAAATTTATCTTATAAATTTCCCACGCTATGTCGTTCCGACTACGCCAAATGGCGATTATTTTTTTGACTTTTATGTTCTAAATAGCCAAGCTATCACATATTTATATCATGAGGTGATTAGCTTGGATATTTATACAATTCTTGGTTTTTTAACTGGTTTATGTATCTTATTTATATTATGCAGAATTTTTATAGTACCATTAAAGTTTATGCTAAAACTTTTGGCTAATTCATTGATTGGTGCTGTTATACTTTTAATTGTAAATTTCGCTGGTAGTTATTTCGGCTTTCACATTGGTTTGAATTTTATTACTATTCTTTTTGTGAGTATATTAGGAGTTCCTGGTGCAATTTTGCTAGTTATTATTCAACTTTTATTATGATTCAAGTTCAACTAATATAATGTCTTCTCCTATACATCGTATTTGTTTCCATGGGATTACTATTTCATTATTGTTTAAGAATATGTTTATTTTATTAGTATTCCCTGGAACAATTATAGAGGTTATTACCCCACTTTCTAAGTCTGCTGTAACATCTTGCACATATCCGTAATCTTCTTCCGTCTTTTATATTAATAACTTCTTTATGCTTAAAGTCTAATCCTTTTCCATTCATATATATTCATCCCTTCATTTTTAATTTGTTGTTATATTATATGTGTTTTTAGGGCTAAAAATGTGAATAATTTTATTAAGGGCACATGCAATGCACCCCTACAATTTGTTTTTTCCATAAGCTACTTCCTCTTGTTTCTATAAAGATTCAAAGTTAAATTAATGTATGATAAACTTATCTCCTTCTTACTTTAATTTTTAGGCAAATAAATAAATTTCTTCTATTTTTACTCCACTTTTCTTTAAAGTCCTAAATAATTTTAAGTATTGTTGCCCTTACATTTCGTTTTATATCTCCTACTCTCACTTTTTCATCTAAATCGTTATCTCTAATTATTTTTGCAATATAATATCTTTCTGCCTAATATCCTTTAGTTTTATATCACTTTTTCTGCTAATTCTAACAATATCAACTCCATTGTCTTTTAAAATTGTAAATAGTTTTAAATATTCCTCTGCTTTTATATTTGTCGAATTTTGTCATATGTTTTATGCATCTAATTTTCTTATTTCTTTTGCATTTTTACTAGAAATTACTTTTTTTCCAGTTTCCTTTTCTAATTGTTCCCTTGCAATTTTAGCAATATTTCCTCCCTTTTTTACTGAACTTTCAGCACCTTTAAATCCTTGTGCATTTGTACTTTTTGATATTTCAGTTGATGATGTTTCTGCAAGCATATTTAAAACTAGTTCCATATTGGTCATATTATCTCGTAAATTTTCTTTTTTTTATCCTTTTAAATTTTTGTATTCTTTTACAGAATATCCACTCCAAACTTGCGTTAACATATTAGTTAGTATAGCAAAATCCTTGTTTTTGCTAACGCATACTCTTTTTAATTCATCTGTAAATTCTTTTCTTACATCAATTGTTTTTAATCTTTGGTTTATCCATTCTTCTGAATATCCCTTTTTTCTATAAGCGTCTAATGCTCTATTTATTGTAATTTCTGGATCATATGCTTCATCTATTCTTTCTCTCCCAACTTGTGCAAGCCATAGTTTAAATGGTTCTGCTTTTTTTGATGGAATTGATTGTACTAATCTTAAAATTTGTTCTGTATTCATTACATCAGTGTCTCTTAATTTTCCATCATGTGCTTTCATTTTCAACTGGTTAGTAATACTAACCAGTTCACTTCCTTCCTCTTTAAGCTTATTTTTTAGCCATTTCCAATAGTTCCTTGCTTGTTGATACTCATTATCTGTCAAGACTGCTACAATATCTACTACTGAAAAATACCCGATTTCTTCATTTTTGTTCCATGCCACTCTGACATTTTTATCTTCAAATAATTTAATACTATTATTTTGTTCCATTTCTTACCTCTTTTCCAACTTTCACTATTTGAAATAATCAACTAGCAAAAATTTGTTTTGTCTTTTATATCACATTTTAAATATATTTTCAATAGTTTTAACGAAACTTTGTTCTTTGTTTTTGTGCTTTAAAAGAGCATATTTTCATATACTCTTCTTAACCTATAATTCTACTTTACAAACCACATCCTTACATACATATCCATTTGACCTATGTCTTGATGTGTTACTTGAGTAGTTTTTAAATCTATCAATACAAAACATTTTAAAATATAGTTGTAAAAAACTAAATCGATAAAGTAGTCTCCCTTTTCTGTACGAATATGTTGTTGGCTTTCTACAAAAGCATAACCTTTTCCGAAGTTCCATTAAAAATTTTTGCAAATTATTTATAATACTTGTTTCTAGTTCTGTTTCTGTATAAGTATCTTCTAATGAAAATCCTAAAAATTCTGCAATTAGAAGATTTTTTATAAATTCTAGTTTGTCCATTAAATAATGCTCTTTGTTTTTTTCTTTCATTTCTTCAATTACAGGCTCTTTAACTTGTGATTTTAATAATCTATCATAATATTGTTATGATAGATTTCGTTGTAAAGTTCTTACACTCCAAGTCTGTTTAACTGTTTCTTTTGCATACCATTCTCTTGCTTGTACATCTTCAACTTGTAATAAAGTTTTATAATGAGTCCAAGAAAGCAATATATTAGATTTTGCATTCACTGAATGCAAAATGTTTGGAAATGTTTTGTAAAATTGTAAAAAATAGTATAAATTTCTTAATTCAAAACCTTTTCCGTATTCTTTCTTTAATTCTTTAGATAGTTTTTTCAATATTTCTGTACCATAGTTGCACGATTTTCGCCTTTTAATTCTTCTTCTGCTATTCTATATCCAATGAACCAATTTCTTTCTACCAATGCGATATTCTCTGATTGATAAGCATAATTTCTTGCTGACTCAATAATAGAACATATATCTTCTACTACATTATGTGTATTTTGCTATTTAATAATCATGGAATTATTATGTTTCTTTTCTAAGTCCATTATTTACCTACTTTCTTCTTTTAAATTAAATTTATTTATCATTTCTTTAGTTGCAAATCCATTATGTTCTTTTACTCTTTCTAGAAATACGATTCCATCTAAATGGTCGCACTCGTGTTGTACATCTCTAGCTGTAAAACCCTTTAATTGTTTTATAATTTTTTCGCCTTTTTCATTATAATATGTTACTTCTATGTTAGTATATCTTTCTACTTTACCTCGAATAGAAGGAACACTTAAACATCCTTCAAATTCACTCTCTGTTTCTTCTGATAATTTTCTCCATGTTGGATTTATCATTACTGTAGTTGGCACTTCTTCGCAATCTTTGTATGTACATTTTTCCTTATCTACTTGAATAATCACAATTCTTCTATTTATTCCTGCTTGTGGTGCTGCAATACCAAACCCTTCTGTAAAGTTTAGTGTTTCCTTTAAATCTTCAATTTCTTCTAAAATTTCTTGATTAATGTTCTTAATATCAACTTCTTCACATTTTGTACAAAGAATAGGATCTCCAACTTCTCTTACTTTTAATACCTTACCCATATTAATTTTCCTCCAGACTATATTTTATCTTAAAATGGCTCATCTATTTCAAATTCAATTGCCTCTTTTTTTAATAATTCTAATTGTTCTTTAGATAAATATTTTTTATCTATAATTACATTTAAAACAAATTCATTAAAAAAGTTATCATTCATTATATAATAGCCATTTTCTTTTTCTTTATCTCCATAACTGTCTTCTACTTTCCATCTTATAGGCTTTTTTTCTACTAAATGTACTCCACAAAATGTCATTGTGTGGTGCATTTCTATATCATATAAATCTAGTGACTCTTTTTTAGTTAAAGGTTTAAAATCTAATGTATCTTTATAGTTATATAGTCTTATATCTAATATTCCAGACTTTTTATCTCTCAATTTTAAAATATGAGCTCCCATCCAAACTGGAATACCATCCTTTAATTGTTTAATAGTTAATTCTTTTAAGTCCTCAATTGGTAGATTCAAAAAATTTGCATAGCTACTTTTATATATATTTCCTAAATACTTTTTAGAATATACTTTGTAATATTCCTTGTTATACATTGGAAAATTTCCTATTGATACAAAATTGCTTAAATTTAATGTTAAAAATTTATTTCTAAAATCAATTGGAGTCATATTCTTATATATCATATAATTATTTTCTTTATCTTTATATTCATAATCAAATTTGAAGATTGGTTCTCCAAGTATTTTAGATAACAAATTATAGTTTTCTTGTAAAAATCGTTCTTTTTCTTCTCTTAATTTTTCTGTACTTTCATCTTTATTTTTTAATTCTAATAAGTAATTAATATCTTTTTTTACTTTTTCAGCAAATATTTCACTTACTTTTTGATAATTGGTGCTTTCAACAGCATCTGGCATAAAAGACATTGGTACAATTCCGTATTTGTTAATAATAGCAACAAACCATTGCCAATAGCCACCTTCTGACACGCAAAATTTTATTATATTTTCTTTATGTATATAATCTAAACTTGTATTTTCTAATTCTATTATATTTTCATAGGCATTATTAGATTTTTCTAGCTTATCGAAAAAAGCAATATAACTGTTTGATAATTCTAATTTCATTATATCTATATTTAAATTTTGTGCTATATCATGTTTGATAACATTAATTCCTGCATATATCCAACATTTATAACTATCTTTTTGGTCATATCTTTTACTTTCTGGTAGTTCAATATTAAAAATAGGTTGATTTTCCATTATAATTTGTCTATCCATACATGTGTTTTCTAATCCGTTTTTTGTAATTGAATTTTCTATAATCTTATTAGTTCTATTTTTATTATATTCTTCATTAAATTTAGTAATCTGTTCAAGGCTAATTTGTTCTTTCATTACATATCCTCCAACTCTTTTAATTATGTGTCAAGTATATCAATAATATTGACTTTTCTCAATTGATTTTTTGGATTATAGGTTTACAATAGATATGTCACACCAAATATATAAAATAAAAAAAGGAAATACCAAATATGATATAATGTTTTTAACCACAAAAACGATATCGAAAGAAGGTATTTCCTATGAATAGTATAACACAAGATATATTATATAAGCAATCAGTTGTAAAATATTCTTACAAACATGGAGTAACAAAAGCAGCAGTAAAATATAAAATGCATAGAAAAACAATATATAGGTGGCGTGAAAAATATGATGGAACAGTACAATTGCTAAAGAATAAATCAAGAAGACCACATAAGCATCCAAATGAGCATACACAAGGCGAAATAAAGTTAATAAAAGACTATAAAAACAAAAACAAAGATACAGGATTAATAGTATTATGGATAAAATTGCAAAGAGCAGGATATACAAAACAATAACAAGTTGTATTTTCTATTAACGTTCCTATATATTCATCTTCTGTGTATTTTCCTCTCATTGCTTCCAAAAATTTATCTTCTACTTCTCTTCTTTTTGCTAAAAATTTTTCTGCTTTTATATTAGCATTTTTCTCAATTGTCTCTTCTGCTTTGTGGAATCCAGAAATTATTACTTCAGATAAATCAAATATTATATTTTTTATAATAGCTACTCCCCTCTTTTCAAACTAATAATAACTCCTTATAATTTGATTTTTTAATTTTACATATTATTAAAAATTATATATTTTTCCAACTTTTGTTATAGTTACTTTAATTTTCCTACTCAAATCATTTATAAATTTATTAGTTTATAATGAAAAGACTGTCTACAAATTTTACTTTGTCAACAGTCTTAATACACTCACGTTTGCTTTTTATTCTATACTAATTGTAATATAACTATTTCTGCTGCATCTCCACGTCTTTTTCCTAGTTTTACTATTCTTGTATATCCTCCTACTCTGTCTGTATATTTTGGAGCTATTTCATTAAATAATTTAGATGTTAAATCAATATTTTTACCTTCTGAGTCTTTTACTTTGTTTATTTTCTTCATCATTTTTCTTCTAGCATTTAATCTTGAAGGCATATCTTTTTGTCTTGCTTCTGTAACTTCTTCTCTAACAACTCTTAAATATTCTTTACCATTTTTGCTAGTTACCTTTTCAGTTACTTTGTTTCCTTTTTCATCTAATTTAGCACGACTTACTTTAACATCTACCATTTCAAAGTTATCTTTTTCTTTTATTGCTAATGATATTAATGAGTCTGCAATAGATTTTATTTCTTTCGCTCTAGCTTCTGTTGTTTCAATTTTCTCATGCCAAATTAAGTCTGTAGTTAAAGTTCTTAAAATAGATAATCTTTGGTCAGTTGTTCTTCCTAATTTTCTATTTATAGCCACTGTTTTCACCCTTTCTTTTTAGTAATTTTTAGTTTAATATACTTTATAAAATTCTTTTCTATCGTATACAGCTGCCTTTGGCAGTTGCATAATAAATTTCTAAATAAACTCACTTAACTCTACTCATCATCTTTAGCAAAACCTAATCCTAGAGATATCAACTTATGTGTTACTTCGTCTAGTGATTTTTTTCCTAAATTTCTTACTTTCATCATATCAGCTTCTGTTTTGTTAGTTAAGTCTTGAACCGTTGAAATTCCTGCTCTCTTTAAACAATTAAATGATCTTACTGATAATTCTAAATCTTCTATAGACATTTCTAATACTTTTGCTGCTTTTGACTCTTCTTTTTCTACCATTATCTGAGTATTTCTAGCTGTTTCTGATAAATCTATGAATAATTCAAGATGTCCAACTATTACCTTTGCAGCTAAACTTAAAGCTTCATAAGCTTTTAGACTTCCATCTGTCCAAACTTCAATGATTAATTTATCAAAATCAACCATTTGACCTACCCTGGTGTTTTCTACAGAGTAATTTACTTTTTTTACTGGTGTAAAAATTGAATCTATCGGTAATACAGATATATCTTGATTTGGTTTCTTATTTTTAATAGCTGTGTTATATCCTCTTCCTTTTTCAACAGTCATTTCTATTGAAAGATGTCCACCTTCAGCAACTGTAGCAATATGTAAATCTGGATTTAATATTTCAATAGTACCATCTGTTTCAATATCTCCAGCGGTTACTTCTCCTTCACCATTAAAGTCTATTTTAACAATCTTATCTTCATTATCGTAAGATTTGAATCTAACACTTTTTAAATTTACTATCAATTCTGAAACGTCTTCTACTACATCTGGTATTGTAGAGAATTCATGAACTACACCTTCAACTTTTATACTAGTTATTGCACATCCTGGAAGAGAAGATAGTAAAATTCGTCTTAAAGAATTTCCTATTGTTACTCCATATCCCCTTTCTAATGGCTCACAGATAAATTTAGCATAGTTATTCTTTTCATCTACATCTATACACTCAATATTTGGCTTTTCAAATTCTATCATTTTTACCTCCACTTTATATTATTTTTGAGGCTCTTCTTTAGCCTAAATTCTATTTAGAATATAACTCAACGATGAAGTGTTCTTCAACTTGTAAGTCTACATCTTCTCTAGCAGGTTTTCTTATAACTCTTCCACTTAAATTTTTAGCATCTTTTTCAAGCCATTCTGGAACATTTCTTGCTGCATTTGTTTCTACGTTTTCTTTTATAATTGCTGCATCCTTTTTATTTTCTCTGACTTTTATAGAATCACCAGGTTTAACTAAGTAAGATGCAATATCAACTTTTTGACCATTTACCTCAAATAATCCATGGTTAACTAATTGTCTTGCTTGTGGTCTAGAAGAACCATATCCTAATCTATATACAACATTATCTAATCTGCTTTCAAGAATTTTAAGTAATTCTTCACCTGTAATTCCTTTTTCTCTTGTAGCCATTTCAAAATATTTTCTAAATTGATTTTCTCTAACTCCATAAAATGCTTTAGTTTTTTGTTTTTCTCTTAATTGAATACCATATTCAGAAAGTTTTGCTTTCTTTGTAGCATGTTCTCCAGGAGCATAATTTCTTCTTGAAATACTACATTTATCAGAATAACATCTTGCACCTTTTAAGAACAATTTTTGACCTTGTCTACGGCAAATACGGCATTGTTCATCTTTAAATCTTGACATGTAACAATTACACCTCTTTCTATATTTTTATATTAATTAAACTCTTCTTCTTTTTGGTGGTCTACAACCATTGTGTGGTATTGGTGTTACGTCTTTGATAGCACTAATTTCTAGACCTGCTGTTTGAAGAGATCTTATTGCTGCTTCACGACCTGCACCAGGTCCTTTAACAAATACTTCGACAGTTTTTAATCCATGTTCCATTCCTGCCTTTGCTGCTGTCTCAGCCGCTTCTCCAGCTGCAAATGGTGTACTTTTTCTTGACCCTTTAAATCCTAATCCACCTGCACTTGCCCAAGATATAACATTTCCTTTAGCATCTGTGATTGTAACAATAGTATTATTAAAGCTTGAATGTATATGTGCAGCACCTTTATCAATGTTTTTT
>CAOKRJ010000029.1 GCA_948471115.1 uncultured Clostridium sp. | reverse complement strand
AACTGTGATAATCTATGATAGGCACCTATCCTATAAAACGAAAAATACTCCCTTAAAAAGAGAGTATTTCTGCATTTTGTGCTAATATATGATACTTCGTGATACTCTGTACCATTTGCTTAAAATGCTAATTTATTGGAGGCGCCTGTCGGAGTCGGACCGACCATCAGAGTTTTGCAGACTCGTGCCTTACCGCTTGGCTAAGGCGCCGTAAAAATAAGTACTAATCGAGATTTTTGGAGCAGGTAACGGGAATCGGACCCGTAACTTAACCTTGGCAAGGTTATGTTTTACCACTAAACTATACCTGCAAATAAATCATAAAAGTATAACAATACTAAATGTTATGATTAATGTAAGCCAAGAATTTCTCCAACAAAAGAATTATAATAATACTAATATAATACTTAAATATAATACCAAATATAAACAAGAAAGTCAAGTATATAAAAAATTATTTTTTAAAAAATTTTAAATAAAACACATAATACATTGTATGCAGTCCTAATAGATTTGATTACAAAAATTATAAAAAAAGTTACAATCCAGGAGATAATAAATTACTATAAATTGGGGTTTGTTGGTAGGATTATATATTTTTGAATTTATACAAAATTATAAATATACGTTTTAGGGGCGATTATTAATCGCCCGCCCTTCGAAGAACATGCTTAAGAATATAAGATTTTTAGCAAGCCTTTGCTAGAACAGGAGATTGCTAATCGCCCCTACATTTCTCTACAATTTTAAATTCACCTAAAAATTTATCATCCCCACAAACACAAATTTATAGTTAAATATTATCATCTGAATTTTAACCCAAATGTGCACACATAAATAAAAATAAACATAAACTGTTGCAAAACAATATAAAATGTAGTATAATAGGTAAAGATGAACTAAAATAGTTTTTATTAAAAAATAAAGTATAAAAATGTATAAACGTTTACGGAAATAAGGAAAAGGAAAGAAAAAAAGAAACAAAAGTAAAGATAAGAACTAAAAATGTAATACAAATGTAATATAAATGCACAAGTAGTTCTTTTTTCTTTTTCCGTAAGGAATAAACTAAAAAAGAAGAAAATATAGTCAAATATTAGCATTGACTTTATATAAAAAAACGTTAAAATATAATATAAAGTAGAAAAAGAGGAAAATTTTTAGGAAGGAAAGAAATTATTATGAAAAATTTATTACTAAAAACTGGAATAATATTAACTCTAGCACTAATCATATGTACAGGATATGTACAAGCAGCAGTAACAAGTGGATACAGATTTGGAATAACAGCAGAAAGAACAGATAATTCAGGAAAATATGTATATACATTTCAACCATCAACGCAAGGATCTAATTTAAGATACATATGGAATGTACAGCAATACAACAATGGAATAGCAGATACTAGCAAAGTATTCTACTGTTTAGCACAAGGATATGGAGACTTTGGTAATTTTACAGCACAAGCAATGCCAAATCAAGTACCATCAGCTACGGGGGGAATATCAAACAGTTCATATTCAGGACCATATAGACTAAAAGATACAGGAGTGGTAAATACATTACGAGCATTATATAATGGAAAACCAGTAGTAGCATTCAATGAAGATAAAATTAATGGTTTAGTATGGATATTAGACAATATGTATATACCAACAGAAGACAATAGAAATGATTTCCTAAAAAAAATTCCCTTAACAGATGATTCTGGAACTTCATTAGGAACAGATGTAGCAACACAAATGTTAGAAACTGATAGTACAGATGATGACGTAACAGACTTTGACATAGAAATTGCACAACAATTAGCAATATGGAAAATAACAAATGAAGAAGAACAACAAAATGGTTTCCCATCAATATATTTATCAATAAATGATGGAGTGCTAAAATCATATGCTCAAAACTATCCCCAAATAGATGAAGATTATGACTTAGCATATGGAAGACTAAGAGAACAATATGTAAAAATGATATATAATTATTTTTTAAGAGGTGCAAACAAAGCACAAACAGAGAAACGAAGTATAACAGAGGACACTAAAACAACAATTTCAGTATATGCAAATGCATCAGCACAACCAGTAGTTACAGTAACAAGAGAAAAACAAATAACAGGGAAATATGATGTAATATTAAAAAAAGTAGACAATAAAGGAAACATATTACCAGGAGCAGTATTTACAGTAAATAATCAAGAATATGTAATAGGAGCAGATGGAACAGTAAAAATAGCAAGTGATGTAGAAATAACAGAAGAAAATAGAGGAACACCTGATACATATACAATATTAGAAAAAACAGCACCAGAAGGATATCTAAAATATGAAGGAACAATAACAGCGACAATAACAAAAAAAGAAGCAGAAGATGGACTAAGTTATATAATAGATAATGCAACATTAGACAATGCAAGCAATTCGTCAAAAAAAGTAACAATAGATAAGACAACAAATACAATAACAATAACAGTAGTAGACCCAGAAATAACAGGTGGATATGATGTAGTACTAAAAAAAGTAGATAAAAACGGAAATATTTTACCAGGAGCAGTATTCACAGTAAACGATAGAGACTACACAGTAGGAGCAGATGGACTAGTAAAAGTAGCAAGTGGAATAAAAATAACGGAACAAAATTTAGGAACACCAGACACATATACAATAGTAGAAAAAACTCCACCAGTAGGATATGTAAAATATAATGGAAGCATAATATTAACAGTAACAAAAAAGAAAACTGAATCAGGAACAGGTTATATAATAAATCAAGCTACATTAGATAATGCAAGTATTGCAACAGACAAAGTAAGTATAGATACAACAACAAACACAATAACAATAACAGTAGTAGATGAGCCAGAAATAAGAAACGAATACATTGACTTAGCACTAAGAAAATTTATAAATAAAGTAGTAAACACAACTGGATCAACAGTATATTCAGAAGAGGAATTAGAAAATAGGGTACCAAAAGTAAACACAACAGACTTAAAAGATGGAACAGCATTAACAGCACAATATAATCATTCAAAAAAACCAATACAAGTAAGTGTTGGAGACAAAGTAACATATACATTAAGAGTATATAATGAAGGAAATGTAGATGCATATATAACAGAAATAACAGACTATTTATCAAAATACTTAAAATATGTAGAAAATGAAGAATGGGTAAGAGAATATGGACAAAACGAAACAGACAGATATGAAAGTAAAGCAATAACAACCCCATTAACAACAATAACAGGAGCAAGTGATAATTTATCAAACTTAGTAGGAAAAGTTATTGGAGAAGGAATATTATTACCAGCATATGATAAACAAAAAGATAAATTAAGTTATATAGATGTACAAGTAACATGTGAAATATTAGAACCACATGTAAACGATGGAGGGATAGAAGATTATAAAATTACAAATATAGCAGAAATAACAGGAATGTCAGACAAAGATAAAAATCCAGTAGACAAAGATATAGATTCATGGCCAGAAGACATAGCAATACCACCAGAAAATAGAATACCAGGACTACCAAAAACAGAACAAGAATGGCAAGAATATAAAGACGATGAAATAGGAAAAAAAGACTATATACCAGGACAAGAAGATGACGACGACTTTGAAAAAGTAATAATAGTAATACCAAAATATGATTTAGCACTAAGAAAATTCATAGTACAAGTAGATGGTAAAAACTTAGTAGATGCAAACAAAAAATACATAAGAGAACCAAAAGTAGACACTACTTCATTAAAAGAAGGAATAGCAGAAAGAGGATATGGAACAGCTACATATAACCATCCCAAAACCCCTATAACAGTAAGAAAAGGTGGAACTGTAACATATATAATAAGAGTATATAATGAAGGAAACGTAGATGCATATGTAAGTGAAATAACAGATCACTTACCAGAATATCTAGAATTTATAGAAGAAGACGAACTAAATAAAAGATTTGGTTGGAAATATAATAAAAACACAAGAGAAGTAAAAACAACAATAACATCAAAAACGAATGACTACTCATATAAAATATATGGAGAAAGAAAAAATGGAAAACTATTAACAGCATATGAAGGAGGAGATACATTAGACTACATAGATGTAGCAATAAAATGTAAAGTATCAAATAAAATAGCAACAGGAAATATACAAACAAACATAGCAGAAATAACAGAATTCACGGACACAAAAGGAGAAAAAGTAGAAGACTTAGACTCAGAGCCAAACAAAAACCTAATAATACCACCAGACGAAGAACTACCAAAATATAAAGAAAACGAAGAAAATAATCCATATGTACCAGGACAAGAAGACGATGACGACTATGAAAAAGTAAAAATAGAAGGAGCATTTGACTTAGCACTAAGAAAATTCATAACAAAAGTAAACACAACAAATATAAACAATAGATATCCTGCACTAAGTATTAGTGAAAGTGGAAACATAAAATATACACATCCAAAAGATCCAGTAGAAGTATGCACAAATGACACAGTAATTTACACAATAAGAATATACAACGAAGGAGAAATAGCAGGATATGCAAACGAAATAACAGACGATGTGCCATATGGACTAGAATACTTAGTAGACAATGAAATAAATAAAGAATATAGATGGAAAATGTTAGACGAAAAAGGGCAAGAAACAACAGATGTAAGCAAAGCAAAATACTTAGTAACAGACTACTTATCAGAAAACCAAGAAAGAGAAACAGGAAGAAACAATTTAATAAAACCATTTGATAGAGAAGCGGGCTTAAGTGAAACAAATCCAGATTATAGAGATGTACAAATAGCATTTAAAGTAACATATCAAGTAAAAGAAGTTGGAGAAGAAAGTAGAGTATTAGTCAATGTAGCACAAATATCAGAAGACAGTGACGATGATATAGACTCAAAACCAAGTAGAGATGAAGAATACGATGACAACTACCATGAAGACGATATAGACTATGACAATGTAAAAGTAAAATACTTTGACTTATCATTATTAAAATGGGTAACAAGAGCAATAGTAGTAGAAAATGGTCAAACAAGAATAATAGAATCAGGACACACAGGATATGAAAACCCAGAACCAGACTTAAAAGTAGAATTAAAAACAAAAGATGTAAAAAAAGTATCAGTAAAATTTGCATACACAATAAAAATAACAAACGAAGGAGAAATAGCGGGATATGCAAAAGAGATAACAGACTATATACCAGAAGGATTAGAATTTAAACAAGAAGACAACCCAAATTGGTATGTAAGAGCAGATGGAGTAGTAGCAACCGCCCAACTAGAAAACCAATTATTACAACCAGGAGAAACAGCAGAAGTTGAAATAATACTAACATGGGTAAATGGAGAAAAGAACTTAGGAAGAAAAGTAAATATAGCAGAAATAAGCAAAGACGACAATCCAAGTAAAACACCAGACATAGACTCAACACCAGACAATAAAATACCAGGAGAAGATGATATAGATGATGCACCAGTATTACTAGTAATAAAAACAGGAATAGAAATAGCATTAAAATATATAACATTAACAGGAGCAATAATAATTATATTAGGAGCAGGAGCAATAGGAATTAAGAAATTTGTACTATAAAATTAGGGCAGAAATACGTAATGAAATTAAATTATAAAACTGTTACAGTTAAGGTGGTAATAAAGCACTATAAATTTAGGGGGGCAGAGATAATAAATTTTTAGGTGAATTTAAAATTGTAGAGAAACGTAGGAGCAATTAATAATTGCCCCTACAACAATATAGAAGTAATCATAGAAAATGTTATATGCGTAATAAATTTATAAATATTACAAAAATAAAACAAAAATGTAACAAAAATGTAATAATATAAAAATAAAGATAAAAAGTATAGTAATATCAAAGGAAAAAAGAAAAAGATTTACAAATAGACTATTAAACAGAAAAATATGATATTGACAATTAAAAATAAAAATGTAAAATATATTAAAGACAATCAAAGTATTACTTATACTCATATGAAAATCCATATAGAAATACTAATGAATATAAGAAAAATACACAAGATAAATAACACTAAATAAATTAAAAGAAACAATAGATAAATATAAAAAAAACTAAAGATAACAAAGGACACGTTTAAACGTGTCCTTTTAGTATAGAAAAAAAGTATTAATCTCAAAAAAATAAAATATATAGAAGTAGAAATAGGTTAAATAACAACCAACTTCAAATAACTAAGATAGCAACAAAAGTAACAAAGCAATAAACAAAAACTGATCATTAACCTCCTCTTGATACAAGAAAAAAAGTAAACACAAAATAAGAATATCATCAAAATATAAACGAATACCAAACACATCAAAAAACTGTTCAGAAGAAGATCTACTAGAATCAGAAGAAACACTTTCAGCATTTGCATTATTAGAACAATTACTACTACTTGTGGAATTTGAAAAAGTTGATGAATCATTTACATTTATATTTTTATTATTTGAATAACCAGTATTATTAGGAGAAGGATACTGAAAGTCATTATAATATGGATTTCTATAAGAATTATAAAACATAGGAAATCTAAAAAAAGGAAAAGAAGGCATCATTTTAAATTCTCACCACCATTTGGTTTAAAAATATCTATAATATTAGTCATATTAAATAATTGAATATATTGGTCTACTTTAGACTTTCTACTCTCCTTTAAATATGGTTTCAATGAGCGAAGAAGGTTAGCCCTAGGATCCTCAGAAGAATTCATTTTTTCAAAAATGGACTTCATCTTTAAAATCGTATCAAAATCTATATTAGGAGCAGGAGAACTAGAAGAAGTAGAACTATTATTTGTAGAAGAATCAGACTTTAAATTATTAACAATATTTTTTATATCATCTGGGATATTACCATCATTTATCATTTTACTAATATTCTTTATCATATCAGACATTTCAGAATCATCCATTAAAAACTCCTCCTATACGCACATTGGAACATTGCACATTAGGGATTAAAAAAGTACAACGCCCCAAATGTGCAAATTCATATGTATTATTGATTTTTATTTTTATCCTTAGAATCTAGCATTTGCTGAACCTGTTGAAGCCCCTTTTCTAATTGAGTTTTATCCATCTTAGATAACATCTGCATAATTTTAGTCATATCAATATTATTATTATTCATAAAATTCCATCCTTTCAGAAAATTTAGAAATTATAAAAAGGTAAATTAATATCTAAAATCTAATTTCTAATCTATAAATAATATATGCAAAAGCAAAAGAAATGTGAATATAATTTGAAAAATATAAAAAGCAAAATTAATAAAACATAATTAATAATACAGTTCAGGTGGTAATAAATCACTATAAATATATTCGTACCCATTGTAGGGGCGCCCTTTGGGCGTCCGTTTAAAATAAAGGAATTTAAACATTCATATTAATTATAAATATATTTATACCCATTGTAGAGGCAGGCCCTGTGTCTGCCTGTTGAAATAGGAAGAAATTATGACATTTGTATTTATTATGAATATATTGCATTCTGAATGTAGGGTCACATTGCATGTGCGCAAATCCCTAAACAATAGTAGAGAAATCTAGTAAATATTACAAAACTATAATATAAATGTTACAAAAATTTAATAATAAGAAATTATTTGTCGATTATTGTAAAACCGTAGCCAAAAAGTAGAAAATGCAATAAAAAATTGACATAAAAACTTAAAAAGGCATTGAAAACAGTTGAAAAATGAGTTATAATGATATTATATGGAATTATATGTATTAAAAAATATAAAAATAATACATACATATAGATGGATTATATAAATATAAAATAATTATGGGAGGAAAACCAATATGAACAAAAAAACATTTAGAAAAATACTTGCAATTATGCTAATAATAACACTAACATTTGCACACTTTCTTTTTTTAGCAGTTTATGCAGCTAATGAAAAATATGAAGCACAAGAAACAAGTATAAATAAAACAGATGTAAGCTTTGATGCATATTTTATTTCTGAAGAAGGGCAAAAAGTACACACCAAAGTAGCAGAAATGAACAATAATGAATTAAAGCTAATTTTAAGTGTTTCTGTAACAAAAGGATACTTAAAAGATAGCAAAATACAAATAAACAATGCAAACTTTAAACTAGTAGAAGGACAAGTTTTACCAAACGGAGTTCAAAGCATTGATGCAAAAAACAATACAGTAGCCTTAAATCAAATAAATAAAGGAGAAAAAAAGGAAATCGAATTACAAATAGAAATAGTAAAAGATGAAAAGTTCGATTTAAGCAATTTCTCAAAAGATGCTGAAATTAAACTAACAGGAACATTTGTAAACAATTCTGCAAAAGAAATAAAAGCAGAAAAATCAATAATAGTAAAATTAGCACTATCTGAAGAAGTAGAAAGTAATCTTACTGCGAAAATATCAAAATATGCTACATTTGAACAAGACGAAAAAAAGAAAGCACTAATACAATTAAAAGTATCATCAAAAGTAGTAAACAACTTATTACCAGTAAAATCAACACAAATAGGAATACAAGTACCAAAACTATATGGAAATGATCCAGAAAAAGTAAGTGTAATATCAGCAAGCACAAAAGCAACAAATGGAGATGATGGTACAGCCTTTAATGAAAACAACTACAAATATTCAGAAGGAATAATATCATTAAAAGTAATAAACGAACCAAATACAAATAATAAAATTACATGGATAAAAGATACAACAGATGAATACATAATAAATCTAGTCTATTCAATAGAAGATGAAAACAACGATGTAGAGGAGACAAGCAATTCCCCACAAGAAAATGATGCAACTACTGTAACTGAACAAAAAACAAATGAAAACAAGATAGAATTAAGAATAGCATCTAGACTATCATTATATAGTAATGAAGAAAAACAAATTGATAAAGAAATAAGTGGAGAACTAGAATTACCACAACCATCAAACAATGTTGTATCATACGAAATAAACAATAAACAAAAAGAAATCGCAAAAGGATACATGCAAGTTGTAAATGCAGCAAATACAGAATATCAACAAGAAATAAAAGTAAATATTGGATATAACCCTACCATAAATAATATAGAAATAAATAAAAGTAAAGAATACTACACAAATGAATCAGGACAAAACTATATAGCAACAACATATTATAAACAAATATCAATAAATAGGGAAAATCTAGTAAAAACTCTAGGAGAAAATGGAAAAATAGACATAATATCAAATGGAATAACACTTGCAACACTAAACAAAGACACAACATCATATATATTTGAGCAAGAAATATCAGACCTAACAATATTAACAAGTGGACCTATATCAGAAGGAATACTAACAATAAAAACAGACAAATATGTAAAACCATTAGAACACAACATAGAAATAATGAACAATATAAACAAACTCACTACAACAATAATAGGTAAAGCAAGATTAATAGAAGAAGAAGCAACTACAGAAATTCCATTAACACAACCTACACTACAAATATCAAGTACAATAAACAATAGTAATTTATCAACAATAATAGAAAACGAAAACGTAGAAATGAGAGTAGCACTACAAACAAATAATAATACAAATCAGCTATTCAAAAATCCAGTAATCGAAATAGAATTACCTTCATATATTGAAGAAATAAACATAAAAACAATAAACATACTATATAATGAAGAATTAAAAGCAAAAGCAGGAGACATTATAAGAAATGAAAAAGGAAACAAAGTAATAAGAATAATATTAGAAGGAGAACAAACAAAATTCAATGATATACTATCAATAGAAGGAACTACATTAATAATAGTATCAAACATCAAAGTAGACAAAACAGCACCAAGTATCACAGAAAAAGTCAATGTAAAAGTAACAAACAATAATCAACAAATAGTAGAAACAAGTTCAGACATAACATACATGGCTCCAACAGGAATAATTACACTAAACAGTATATCAGGATATAATAATGAACAAAAAGAGCTAACATCAATGAGTGGAGAAGAAGAAATAGGAAAAATAGATGTAGCAGCAAAATCAAGAGTAGCAACAGAAACAATAACAGTAATAAACAATAATGACTATACCTGTGGAAATGTTGCAATACTAGGAAGGACACCTTCAGAAGGAAACAAATCACTATCAACAAATGCTGACTTAGGAAGCACATTTACAGCACAAATGGTAAGTAAAATAAGAGCAGTAGAAGGAATAGAAAACGAAAAACTAAAAGTATATTATAGTGAAAACGAAAATGCCACAAAAGATTTAAACAATAGTAACAATGGATGGACAGAAAAATCAGAAAACTTAGAAGAAGTAAAATCATATTTAATACAAGTAGAAGACCAAATGGAAAAAGGAGATAAACTAGTATTTAACTATGATATAGAAATACCAGAAGGATTATCAAGAGAAGAAAGTACATACAGTGCATATCAAGTATCACATACAAACTTAGACGGAGCACTACAAGGAATATCAGAAACTACAACAGCACCAATAGTAGGACTATCAACAGGAACAGGACCAGAACTAAAAGTTGAACTATCAGCAGATGTATCAAATGGAGCAAAAGTAAGAGAAGGACAAAGAATAGAATACAAAATAAAAGTAACAAACATAGGAAATATGGACTTAAACAATATAGTAGTAGAAGCACCAATTCCAAAATGGTCATATTATACTACAATAGAAATGGACAGTTCAGGAAAAATATATGAAACTGATCCAGATGTAAAAAAATATTCAGATACAATAAAAAACCTAAAAGCAGGAGAAAGCATTGAAAAGAAATTCTTATTAACAGTAGGAAGTAAAATAGAAGAGACAGAAACAGTAGAAGTAGAAGCAACAGCATTAACATATGATGAAAATGAACCTATAACATTTACATCAAACAAAATAACAAATGAAAAAGTAAAAGGTTACTTCGATTTAGAACTAAAAATAGGAGAATATTCAACATATGAAGCAGGAGAAGAAATAACATACTTCTTAGACATAAACAAATTAGGAGAAGAAGACATTAATAACTTACAAATAAACTGTGAAATACCAAGTGGTTTAAAATATGTATCAAGCAAATATAGTGAAGACAAAGTAAAACAGAGCATTAATGGTGGAAAAATTACTTGGTCTATGGACAAATTTACTAACAATGAAGACTTAAGTATAACATTTGAAATAGATGAAATTAAACAAGACAAAACAATACCATTAAAAATGTCAGGAACATGCGATGAAATGGAAGGAAGTATAGAAAGTAATACAAAATCTATTACTGTAGGAAAGCCAAAACTAGAAATTGCACACTCAAGCAATAATACAAACGGAAATATCACAGAAGGAGATGAAATAGTATATACAGCTGTAATAAAAAATGTAGGACAAAGTACAGTATATAATGCAAAAGTTACAGACTATCTTTCAGAAGGATTATATTTACAATCAGTAAAATATACTTCAGGTAACAAAACAGAAACTTACAAAGCTTCAGGAACAAAATACAGTTTTAGTGAAGACATTCCAGCAAATACAACAATAATATTAGAATTAACAGCAAGAGCAGAAGAACTACAAGAAAATGAAACGGAAAAAACAGTATCAAACAAATTTGAAGTAGAAGCAAACAACCTAGAAAAAATTTCAAGTTCAACAATACAACACAAAATTAGTAAAACAACATATACAATAAACGATGATGACCAAATAGTAGAAACAAGCTCAATTTCAGGTTTAGCATGGTTAGATGAAAATTCAAATGGTATAAGAGATTTAGATGAAAAACTTTTACCACAAATACCAGTAATACTTATAGATGAAAAAGGTCAAACAATAGCATCAAGTATAACAGACGAAAATGGAGCATATATATTCAATAATTTATCATCAGGAAATTACATAGTAGTATTCTTATATGATATGGCTAACTATGATGTAACAACATATGGAGCAGAAGACCAAACAAAAAATAATGATGCAGTAACAATGAAAGTAAATATAGAAGGTACACAAACATCATGTGCAGCAACAAATGTCATAACATTAACATCAAATGTATACAATATAGACTTAGGATTAATAGTAAATCCAAAATTTGATTTAAGTTTAACAAAAACTATATCAAAGATAACAGTAAAAACCTCTAAAGATACAACAACAAATACATATAACAATTCTAAGTTACAAAAAGTAGAAATTCCATCAAAATATTTAAATGGAGCAACAGTAACAGTAGAATATGCAATTACAGTCACAAACAATGGAGCAATACCAGGATATGCAAGTAGAATTGTAGACTATCTATCAAGTACAGACTTAAAATTTAACTCTGAAACGAATGCTGAATGGTACTTAGGAACAGATGGAAACATATATAACTCTAGTTTAGCAAAAAAATTACTAAAACCAGGAGAAAGTGAAACTGTAAAATTAGTATTAACAAAACAAGTAACAGAAAACAACACAGGACTAACAAACAATACAGCAGAAATATATGAAGCATATAATGACGCAGGACTAGAAGATTATAACTCTACACCAGCAAACAAAGCACAAAATGAAAACGACTTAGGACAAGCAGATATCATAATAGGACCAAAAACAGGAGTAGTCTTATACATAGGATTTGCAATAACATTTATGAGCATAATGCTTGTAGGGATATATATAGTAAACAAAAAGGTAATAAATAAGATATAGGGAAAGGAGGTATAAAAATGAAAAGTAAAATAAATAAAATTATAATTGCTTCAATACTTTTAATATTAATTTTATTAATATTAGCAAATAATGTAGAAGCAAAAGTTGGTAAATATTTCACGAAGGCAGATATAACCTGGAATCACCCAAAAGATAATCCAGAAGATGAAGATGATGAAGATGCAGATACAGCAGAATCAGATGGTGGTTGGATAACAGTAAATGGACAAAATTATTATTGTAGAAATCATGGATATAATTTAACAGGAAAACTTTTAAGAGAACCAATTGATAATCCAGCGGAGTGGTCATCTGATTGGCAAGAATCAACCGTGTTTGATGATCAATTAAAGGGATTTAGAAGAACATGGGATGAAAAAATCAAAGAAAACAATAGAGTATTAGATTTAACATTTCAGGATAAAGTAGCAGTAAAAGATGACTTAGAAGCAGCATTTTATGCATTTGCTGATGAATACTGCAAAAATCCATCAAAATATGTGCAAAGCTCACTTTGGTATTTTTTAAACAAACATCCAGAATATGTAAGAGATGGGAAAAGTAACCCAGGAACACAGAAAACTTTAAACAATGCTGCAGAATATTATTCTACAACATGGTTACAAAATAATAAAGCAGATATAAAAACTAATCAAGAAAGTGCAAAAGTAAATATCAATGGAACAAATTACATTGCAGGACCTTTTAAAGTAAAATATAATGAAGCAGAATATTCTGATAAAGAATGTAAAATAATTTTCAGCAAGATAGATGGATATACAATAAGAGATCAAAATAATAAAGATATAGCATCAGCACAAATAACTAATAAAGATGGAACAATGATATTTGATGGAATTCCAAATGGAATGGATTTTTACATAAAATTTCCTTATAGTGAAACTATAACACATCTAAACATAGATTTTTCAATAACATATATTGATACAGTTGAAGCATATATAGAAGATGTAAAAACAAAAGTATATACGGCTAAATATAAATGGGACAATAGTACACAAAGTCAAGACATATATGAAACTAAATATGAACATCAATCTAGTTGTGAAAGTGCAGGAAACCCACCATCAGATAACACGACTTGTAGTAACTGTACTAAACAGCCAGTACAAGTAAAGACAGGCAAAACAGAAAAAAAGGGAAGCACAACAGGTACATTAGAATTTACAGAACTAAATAGTCCATATCAAAATATGCGTAAGTTTGAAGGTAAAGTAAATTATAAAACTGAGAAAATAAAATTAGATGTACCAATAATTCCACCAAACTACCCACCACCACCAGATGAACCACCACCACCAGATGAACCACCACCACCAGATGGTGATCCAGTTGAAATGGATCTTGCAGGATATGTTTGGGAAGACATGCCAGAAGGAAAAGAGCAAACAGTAAATGGAAAAAAAGATGATAATGATAAAGCATTAGCAGGAATAGAAGTAAGACTATACAATGCAACACTTAAAAAATTGGCAACAGTGCATAGAAGCACAAACCCAGTATTAACAGATGAAAAAGGGCACTATGAATTCAAAGGATTGAACGCAACATATAAATATTATGTAGAATTCACATATGATGGAATGCTATATACAAACACATATGGAGGAGGAGTACCAGAATATAATACACCTGCTTGGAATGCGAGCTCGAAAGGCTCTGAATCAGTAACTGGAAGAAATGCCTTAAATGAAAAATTCAAAACAATAAGTTCATATCCAGCATCATATAAAACAAGTCCAATATTTGGCGATTCTGATTCATATTTAACGAAGGTAGGTTCAGATTATTATAATAAAATATTTAGTATAACAGAAATACAAAATGGCACAGGAATAGTACAAGAATATAAAAACAGAATAACAGATCAATTGACCAAATATCTAAAAACCCACAAGAGATTAGAAGATGGAGACCAAAATTATATTAATAACATATATAATAAAATAATTGAAAACTCATCAAATCAAACAGAAGCAAAACAGGTATTACAATATATTTGGGACTGTAGAATAAAAGCTATTGCAGGAAACGAATCAGAGAGAGATGGAACAACAAAAACTCCAAAAGTAGGACAAAAAGATGGAATGAAACTATATCCAGTATATAATAAATTTGTATTAACAGATAATAACGGAAACAGAATAACAGCAAACAATGCCACAGCAGAATATAATGGTTATAGAATAGTATATAATGGTCAACTATACATAAACTTAGGACTTATAAAAAGACCAACAACAGACTTAGAACTCACAGAAGACTTATATAGAGCAGTAGTATCTATAAACGGACAAGATGAAACATATAAATTTGGTACATTTGATAAAAAAGGATTAAAAGTAAACGCATCAGATGCACAGATAAAACAAAATGTTGCAACAGCAGACTATAATTATTCAGACTATGCAAAAAATAGTATTACAGAATCATCAAGGCTACCAGGACAAGGAACAGCAGCATATCCAGAAAACTATGCACCAATACAAATGTATATAACATATAGAATAAATGTAAAAAACAATTCATCTATGCCAACAAGTGTAAATGAAATAGTATCATATATAGACACGAACTACTACTCATATAGTGACTCATATGAAACTACATCAGGAAAGAAATTAACAGGAATAACGGGAAGTTTCTTATATCCAAGTCAAGGTGACAATAATGATGTTATAGAAAGAGAAGAAAGACCTTTATCAGAATATAGTAACAATAACTTTGGATTAAAAGTTAATGAAAACAGTAAATATGGAACAGGCTCAGAAACAGGAGGAAACTTAGGAATAGGAACAGAATTATTCATATCATTTGATAATGACATAATATTAGAAAATAATCAAATGGTAGCAGTATATATAACATATAGACTAGGTGAAAACTCAACAACACATTCTAAATTTAACTGTACATATAAAAATAATGACAAACCATCAGATAGAGCAAACCATGCATATGCAATATTACAAGACTTACTAGCAAAAGGTGATGAAAAGAAAAAAGTAACTGTATACACAAGAGCAGAAATAAATGCATACTCAACATTCTTTAGAAAAGGAGCAGATCCAGATACTACACAAGGTAAATATAGTTATCCTTATACAACAGGAGTAAATTCAGGACAAGAATATAGAGCAGCAGGAGTATTTGATGCATTATCAATGCCAGGAAACTTAAATGAAGAACAACTAAGAATATTCAATGAGCAAAATAATCAAAAAACAGAAAACGACTGGGATAGAGCATCAGCATTTGTAATAATCGATCCAAATGCAACCAGAACAATAAAAGGAAATGTATGGGAAACAGTAAATCAGCCAGCAAACTACTGGTTAGAAAATAAGAACTTATATCCTAAATATGAAGGCACAAATGGTGCAGGACACATTACAGCAGAACTAATAGAAATAAAAAATGGAACAGAATATGTAAGAGCGAGAGCAAAAACAAACGATGATGGTTCTTACAGTTTCAGAGAATACATACCAGGACAATATGTAGTAAGATTCATATATGGAGACACAGCAGAATATGATACAGAACAATATAGTCCATATACAAAATTTGAACTAAACGGATATGAATATCCATGTGCATACAATGGAGAATTCTATCAATCAGGAAGAGCAAATCCAGAAACAAACAGTGACAAATATAGAAACAACAATAAATACTGGTATGCAGAAGAAACAGAAACAAGATACTCAGATGCATATGATGAAGCAAATAGAAGAATGGAAGTAAATAAACTATTAGAGACCTATAAATATAGTGATATATCAAGTTTATTAAAACATCCAACAGACTACATGGCATATGCATACACATCATTACTAGATGTAGAAATAGAATATGCAAAAGAAGAAACAAATGCACAAAATCCAGCATACACAATAGCAAACATAGACTTTGCATTAACACCAAGAACTGAATCAAAACTAGAAATAAACAAAGAAGTAACACACCTAAAACTAATATTACAAAATGGAACAGTACAATTTGATGCTGATACAGAAACAATCAGAGCACAAGGAGTCCCAGCAGTAGTACAAGCAGCACAAGGACATGACATTAATATTTCAATGAGTAGTGAATTAGTAAATGGTTCAACATTAGAAATAACATATGCAATAACAATAACAAATGTAGGACCAAAAGACACAATAACATATTATAAAGACTCAAGTGGAAAAGTAATAGCATTAGGATATTATGAAGAAGACCCTGCGAAACTTATATATAATGAAAACAATATAAGAACATATGACAACACATATAGAGACGGAGATAGAACATATCTAACATTTAAAAGAGACGAAGACAGTAATGGAGTAAAAACAACCTGGACAAGTTATATAACATCAGGGCTAACAAAAATGGTACCACTTGATGCAACAAAAACTACTACTGAAGAAACAACAACAAGAGCAGTAACAGTAGCAGACTACGTATCAAACAATCTAAACTTCACAAAACAAAGTTACACAGGAGGAATAATAAACGAAGCTTGGGATTTAGTAACAATGTCAAAAGAAGACTTTGACAAACAATATTATAGACAAAAACAAAATGATAATATAGAAGCAAACTTAAAACCTATAATAGGAGAATCAAGCCAAAGCGAAGAAGAGAGAAGACAAAACACACTAGAAATAGATGCATCAGAAGTATATAACAGCAATACAATAGTCATCTCAAACCCTGAAAAGAACAAATTAGTAAATGCAAACTTAAAGAGTGGAGAATCAGTATCAGAAGAAATAGTATTATCAAAAGTAATATCAGTAAACGATAACTCAATAGACACCAAATCATACAACAACAATGTAAAAATTCTAGAAATCAACAATACAGTAAGTAGAGTACAAGATATGAATGGGAAAAACCTAAAATTCACATCAGCAAAAGTAATAGTATCAGACCCAACAGGTATAGGAAATGTATATCTACCAATAATACTAACACTAGTAGTCGTAACAATAATAGGAAGCGGAATAATACTAATAAAGAAATTCGTAATAAAGAAATAGCAAAACACAAATGGCAGACCATAAAAGGTCTGTCATTTGTGTGTGCAATTGTAGGGGCGGGCCTACAATCACTCTACGATTTTAGCTGTTTACAATATTACAATTTTGTAATATTTGATGAAATTTCCCTGATTTTAACTTGAATTTCGGAAAAAATAATGGTAAGATATAAGAAATTTAATATTTCAATTTTAAATTATATTCAAAAAAATTAAATCAAACGGCAAAATCACGCCAAAAAATCAATCAGTAAAAATTTTAAAAATAGGAGATGGTGTAAATAGGAAAATTATTAGATCCGAAAAATGACTATGTATTTAAAAGGATATTTGGTTATACAGGAAATGAAGAAATAACAAAAGGGTTAATCAGTGCAATAATAGATGATATACAGATTACAAATATTGAATTAGATTTAATGGAAATAACGCCACAAGATTTGAAAGATGACAAATTTGGAATACTAGACATAAGAGCAGAAATAAATAATTCAATACAAACCAATATAGAAATGCAAATGCTAGATAAAAAAGACATAGAAAATAGGATAATGTTTTACTGGAGCAAATTATATTCACAAAGTATAAAATTAGGAGAGAAGTATATATCAGCAAAGAAAACAATAATAATATTATTTACAGACTACGAAATAAAAGGACTAAAAAAAATAGAAAAATATTTAAGCAAATGGCATATAAGAGAAGATGAATATAAAAACATGATATTGACAAAAAACCTAGAAATCTGTATAATAGAATTACCCAAATATGAGAAATACATAAGCAAAAACAAAGACTTAAATGCATGGGTGAAATTTATAAGAAAGCCAGAGGAAATAAATATGGAAGATATAAATAATAACAGAGCCCTAAAAAAAGCAAAGGAAGTACTAGAAGAAATAAGTGGAGACAAAAGAGAAGAAGAGCTAGCATTTCAAAGACTAATGTATAAAATGGATAAAGAAGCAGTAGAAGCAGCAGGATATGATAAAGGTAGAGAAAAAGAAAGAGAAGAAATTGCAAGAAAAATGCTAGAACAGAATATACCAATAGAAACAATTATAGAATGTACAGGACTAACAAAAGAAGAAATAGAAGAACAAAAATAAGGAAAAAAATATATTATATTGAAATATTAAATCAAAGGATTGCATATTATAAAAAGTAATCCTTTTATTTGTTCGCAATATAAACAACTATATCATATTTTATTGTAAGGGAACAGTGCACCTGCCCAATGAAATTACAAAAATTAAAACATTTACATCTAATTATAAAAAATTGCAAACTATTGTAGGGGCGGGCCCTGTGTCCGCCCAATTGCAGAAATTTTAAATTTGTATTATCTATTTAAACATTAAATGTAATATAATTATAATAAATAAAAATATTATAATTTGTATTTCAACGGGCAGACACAGGGCCTGCCACTACAATGGATATGCAATATATTTATAATTAAAGTTTAAATTCCTGGAATCCCAATCAGTGATAGAACCAACCCCGCATTTCCCTAAGAAAAGAAATAAAATATGACAAAAACGAAACAAAAACTTAACAAATATAAAACAAAATAGAAAAACCAGAAAGCCGTAATAAAATACGGTTTTCTGGTTTTTTATGGAGAAAAAAGGCATTTACATGCAAAAAATGAGATTGTATAATCTAATTATATAATAAGCTTGCGAAAAATACTTGCAAAAATAAATGGTTGAAAACGCCATGGTTTTATTATGCAAAAAATGGACTGTGATAAAAGCACTTTAATTTGGAGGAACGTAAAAAACAAAAAACCTTCAATTAAATAAAAACTAAGCAGTACACATTATATAAATCTTATATAAATAAAAGGAGGAATCATCATGATACCAAAAAAACCAAATCAAAAAGAAAGGAAAGCAAAAGCAGGAAGCAAAATAAAAAGGACACATATAATAGTGCCTTTAATAATCATGCTAATATTAGTCACAATAATATCAACAATATTAGAAGTAGCAAACAAGATAAAACATCAAACTGAAATTGCAGAAATAAATAGAGACATAGAAACAAAAGAAGAAGAAATATTAGCACGAACTATAAATCCAGGAGAAACATACACTGTGCCAGAAGATGGAATGTACAAAATAACAGTTACTAGTGGTAATGGTGGAGATTTTTCATCGTATAAAGGAGAAAAAGGTAGAACAGTTACAGGGTATGTAACATTGTCAGCAGGAGAAAAATTAGTTGCAGATTGTGAAAGTGGCGGTAGGGGATTATTGAATAAGGACATGAAAGATTATATTGCTGGAGGTGGATCAGGCTATGGGGTTTGGAGACAGGATGATGATAAGCCGATGATACTTGTTAGAGGTGGTTATGGTCCGAAAGTTAGGCTAAGTTGGACTTCTATGGTAATTACAAGTAACATGCATGTGGGAAGTAGGATGATCTATAGTTGTGTGCATTGTGGGTTGTCTTGGTTCAGTATAGAATCTTTTAATTTTAGTTCTGGAAGTGGTGGTAGTTATGTTTCGGAGTTTGATGTTGATAAGAGTTCGGATTTTATTGAGGCTGTGGGGGATGATGGGTATCGTCCTAAACTTGGGGCTAACCCTGTTGCACACTTTAAATATATGACGGAAGAAGAGGCAGTGAATGGCTTGTGTCCGAACGAAAAATGCAATGGACGTACTATGTATAGGTCAAAAGTGAGTAGTTCGAACGTAATTAGGAGCATGGATTTGCAAGGTGGATTAGGAGGGTATAGTAGTGAGTTGATGTTAAAGGAGTGCTTCGATTTGGGTTATGTTAGCGGGGGAGAATTTAATGTGTTGAGTGAAAATATGAATACTGAAAAGTTACAGGAAGGTGTGGAAATAATAAAGATGCCTAAGGTAACTATAAGAATAAAGTTTGGTTCGGAACTAGACGATTGCAAAGATATTGTATGTTATGAACGGTTTACCTGCTGGAGTTGAAATTCCTGAGAGAGCTGGGAAAAGATTCGTTAGATGGAGGAGAATTAATGGGGATTGCGTAATCAATGGAAATGAAATAATTGCTGGTACTATGAATTCTACAGTTGAGGCTGTATGGGAGCCTGTTAATGTGAATTATACAGTAAACCACTACCAGCAGAACCTAGATGGGACAAAGTACACGCTCGCAGATACAGAGAAAAAACAAGCCCTTACAGATTCGAAAGTAACGCCTGATAGAAAAGATTATACAGGATTTAATGCACCAGTTGGGCAAAAAGTTACAATAGCAGGAGATGGTTCAACAGTAGTAGACTATTATTATAAAAGAAAAAGTTATGATGTAACATTAAATAAAGGAACAGGAATAAAAGAAGTAACAGGAGCAGGAACATATAAATATGGAGCAAATATAACAGTCAATGCAACATTAAAAGACAATACACCCCAATACACATATGGATGGACGAATTGGACAAGTTCAGAAGTAGGTAATTCAAATAATAAATCATACACATTTACAATGCCAGCAAAAAACGTAACATTAACAGCAAATGGAACAGAAACAGTAAAATCATATTTACAAAAAGTACAAGTAAGATATGAAAATGGAGATGGAACATA
>CAOKRJ010000028.1 GCA_948471115.1 uncultured Clostridium sp. | reverse complement strand
TATTTAATGATGCGAGCAAAATTTGCTTTGCAAATTTTTCACGCTTTCCTTATTTCTTTACTTAATATCAAATTTATTATATTTAATGATGCGAGCAAAATTTGCTTTGCAAATTTTTCACGCTTTCCTTATTTGTTATAATCTTCCATATCATAAATAGCACAATTATGGCTCCTACAAAATATTTATCAAATCTATATGATTCATATAAAAACTTATATACACTATTAGCAATTTCTGTACATACACTTAAACCTACAATGTTTCTTATTGCGTTTGGCTTTTGCCATATTATTGTTGCAAATAGCCATATTAAATACCATTGATGAAAATTTGTTAATATTAATAAAAATAGGATTAATGCTATATTGTATTTTCTTATTACCTTATAAAATTTTATGTTTTTTTCTGTTAATAAATTTATACACATTACTGCATAATACATAAAAAATATTACTATAAATACAGCTCTAACTATATACACTAAGTTTTTATTATATTGTAATAACACTGAATAAATTGAACATTGATATCTTGAAGTCTGCACCATCATTGCTAGTAATATTTGATAATCATTAAAATACAACACATATTCAAGAGCAAATATTACTAGAAAAATCACTCCATATTCTATACATCTTAGAAATCTTATACTTAGTCTTTTTTCTGTTCTAAAGTGATATAGTATTAATATTGGTAATAATAATATAGTAAAATATTTAACTCCTGTAGCTAATGCCAGAGCAACTATACTAAGTAGTAAGTTTCTTCGTTTTAGAAGAATATATAATGATAGTAAAACGAAGAATAGTATTATTATATCATTATGTACATTTGCTATCGCTTCTATAAATATGAAAGGATTTAATCCATACATAATTGCAAATTTCTTTTTTCCACTAATCTTATAAAATAGATATGTATTTATTATATGTATTAATAAATTAACGAGTTTAAATATGAATAATGCTACAGTAATGTTTTTCATTGATAAGAATGAACAAATTTTAAAGAATAATTGTGCTATTGGTCCATATACTACTGTTGTATTTCCCCAGTAATTTGTTGCACCTTGCAATAATATATCATCATCTAAATTTTCCTCATTTTGTATATAGTATTCTCTCATTGTAACATAGTACGGATTTTGATTATATCTGGCATCTAATTCTCCTACTCCCATATAATAAAATATATCTGAGCTTGTCCATGGTAACATTATCATAAATATAATACCAATTAGAGTAATAAATATTAGTATCCTTTTGATATTTTTAAAACAATCTATTTTATAAATAATAAAATAAATTATTGTTAATAGTATAAATAATACTAGAAAAATTGCAGTTGATATAACTTTATTTATATTATTATTAAGAAAGAAATTAAAATATATATCAAACCCCATTATTGTTTTATTTGATATTAAATGTATAAGTGATGGAATTATCAGTAATATACTTAATACTACAAAACTAATTTTTAAAATTTTACTTTTCATTTATTTTTCCTTTTTAATTAAAATTTATTTTTTCTTCTATAATATATTCAGGTCTATTTTTGCTTTCATCATAAATCCTTGCAATATATTCTGACATTACCCATAAAGACACTAATTGTATTCCAGCAAAAAATGTAACTGTCACCATTATTGATGTCCACCCTGCTGTTAAATTGTTCCATGAAAATATATACGATAATATTGAGTATATTAAAATTATAATTGAAATTAATATTGAGCATATTCCAAGTGCTCCTACTATTTTTAATGGTTTTGTAGAAAATCCTATTATTCCATCTGTTGCTAATTTTAACATTTTTCCTAATGGGTATTTAGTTTTTCCTGCATATCTTTCATTACGTTCATATTCTATTGGCGTTTGTTTATATCCTACCCAACTAAATAAACCTCTTAAAAATTTATTATGTTCTGGTAATTCTTTAATAACTTCTATTACTTCTTTATCTGCTAGTCTAAAATCTCCAGTATCTTTTGGTATTTCTACATTTGATAAACCATTTAATGCTTTATAGAACATTTTAGCTGTTATTAATTTGAATGGGCTTTCTCCTTTTCTCTTTTTTCTTTTTGCATATACTATTTTATATCCTTCTTTCCATTTATCTAGCATATCTACAATTAATTCTGGTGGGTCTTGCATATCTGCATCTATTATAACAGTTACATCACCATTACAATTTTTAATTCCTGCAGTTACAGCTGATTGATGTCCAAAGTTTCTTGAAAATGATATTATTTTTACAAGCTTGTCCTCAACTGCTATATCTTTTAATATATCTAGTGTCTTGTCTTTGCTACCATCGTTTACAAATATTATTTCATGCTCATATACATTCTCTAATCCTATTAGTACCTCTTTTATTCTTTTATAACATTCTTTTGCAACTTCTTGTTCATAATACATAGGTACGACTATTGAAATTTTCTTCATTTTATATATCATTCCTTTTTAATTTTTTATATCCACAAACACAACGTGCCTCTCTCAAATTTATTTCCAGATATCAAATATTTCTATATCTCCTGTTTTTTCATATTTCTGTTGTATATATTCTATTACTTCTATTGGAGTTTGCCAATTCAAATTTCTTTTGTTTTTCAAAATTAATAATGTAATATTTTCTTTAGATTGTAAATCTTCTATTATTCCTTTTGAGCCTTTACCTCCAATGTTTCCTTTTAAAAACATATCATAATTTTTATTATATCTGTTTATTGGTATCATATAGATTGCTGCTCTAGCATCAACAATATATACATCATTTTGTTGTTCTTCTAAATAGTTATCAATTTTTATTATTTGTTCCTCTAGTTCCTTAGAAACTGGTATATATTTAAAATTTTCTAAATTTATATATTCCTTAAAATTAATAATATAATTTATTAATCTATATATTGAAACTCCAACCATAATTAATATAATTATTAATATGAATGCTTTTATAAAATTTTCTATCCATATTATAATCGACTTTTTTAAAATTTCCTTAAATTTATTTTCATATAGCTCTTTTAATAAATATATGCCAGTAATCATTGATATTGCTCCTGCTATTAGAAAATGAACATTATCTGATATTGGATATACTACAACTATTGTTGAAACAGAGTAAGCAAATAATATGGTTATAATCTGGTTATTTTTTCTTATGGCTATATATAAAGATATGATTATTGTTATAGGCACTAATATTGCTAATATACTTAATTTACCTTTTAATAAGTTTAAATATGAAATACTATTTGAAAAATCCTTTATTCCCAAAATTGTATAATCTATAAATTCACTCATTATATTATTACATAGTAAATATATTAATAATATAATTACAGGGATCATAGAAGATAAAAATCTTGTTATTGCTATTTTTAAAAATGATATAAAATCTTTTTTATTTCTTACTGCTAATAATTTATATCCTATAAATGCAATAACAAAACAAATTCCAGTTGTTTGCTTCATTGTTATACTTAATCCTGCTAAAATACCTAATAGTATTTCTTTTTTTAAGTTATATTCAAAAATATTATTGTTTTGTTTATATGTTTTTAACTCAATATATAATGTTATTAATGCTATTAGTAATATTATGAAATTATAATCAATACACATACTTCCTATAAAAAGTTTCATTATTATTATTGATATTAATAATGAAAACTCTTTCTTTATTTTAAAAGTTTTTAATATCTTATATATAATAAACATAATAAATGAATTTGTAATAATCGCCATTATTCGCATAATAAACATTTCTGTTCCAAAAATTTTCACAATTATTCCACAAAAAAGAGGTAATCCTGGAGTTGTTACTAAGTTAAAATCTTTATATGGTAATAATCCATTTGCAACATTTCTTGCTGTATTGAAAATCCAAACCTCGTCTAAGTTGTTTAGATTTCTTATAAGAATAATAGCAGATGTTGTTATCACAAAAAATACAAATACTAGTATGTCTTCCCTATATTTTTTCATTATTTCTCCTTCTGTGTTTCAAAATTATAGCCTAAATGTGCATAAGCATCAGGTAGTGCAACCCTTCCTCTAGTAGTTCTAGAAAGAAAACCAATCTGTATTAAATATGGCTCATATACATCTTCTAATGTATCTACTTCTTCTCCAATAGTTGTTGCTATTGTGTCTATTCCTACAGGTCCTCCATTGAATTTTGAAATTATTGTATCTAAGATTTTCCTATCAATTTCATCTAAACCTAACTCATCAATTTCTAAATTGTTTAAAGCTGTTTTTGCTATTTTTATAGTTATACTACCATCACCAAGCACAGCTGCATAATCTCTAACTCTTTTTAATAATCTATTAGCAATTCTAGGGGTTCCTCTAGAACGTCTTGCGATTTCTTCACTAGCTTTTTCGTCAATTTCAACTTCTAAGATTTTTGCTGATCTTCTAATAATATCATTTAATTCCTCTTCATTATATAATTCTAGTCTAGATACAATACCAAATCTATCTCTTAAAGGTGTTGTGAGTGATCCTGCCTTAGTAGTTGCACCAATCAATGTGAATTTTGGTAAGTCTAATCTAATTGACCTAGCAGATGGTCCTTTACCTATCATTATATCTAATGAATAATCTTCTAGTGCTGGATATAATATTTCCTCAACCGCTCTATTTAATCTATGTATTTCATCAATAAATAAAATATCATATTCAGATAAATTCGTAAGTATTGCAGCTAAATCTCCTGATTTTTCTATTGCAGGACCTGAGGTTATTTTTATGTTTGAATTCATTTCATTTGCAATAATGTTAGAAAGAGTAGTTTTTCCAAGCCCAGGAGGTCCATATAATAATACATGGTCTAATGGCTCTCCTCTTTTCTTAGCTGCTTCTATATATATTTTCATGCTTTGCTTTACTTTATTTTGTCCTATATATTCACTTAATACCTTAGGTCTTAAAGATTTTTCCATTTGTTCTTCTTCAATACCTTCTACCTCTGGTTTTGTTATATTATTTTCATCCATTAACTATATTCATTCCTTTTTAATTTGATATGATTATTATATATGGAACAAACATTTTTTGCAATAGGTTAAGCAATAAAAAAACAGAGCTCAAGATTTATAGCAAATTTATTTGTATTTGCTTATATTTTTACTCCATCTACATAATATTTTTTTAATGAAAGTAATGTAAATCCAAATATATATTGAAAAAAATAAATAAATAATATATTATATTACTATACAATAAAAAGTTTGGAATATTTTTTATAAAATAGTAGTGTTTTAGGGAGGAATTTAAAGAAATATGGAAACATTTGATAAAAAAATAAAACAAATAAAAAGTAGAAAAATACCTTTAGCAATATTTGTACTAATAATAATATTTATAATATTTGTATATGCAATGATACAGTTGATACCAAAAGATGTTGAATATGTAGAGTTTAAAAAAAATAGAAAATTAGGCAATTATGCAAAAACAACAATATATTACTTAATGGGACCATTAGTACAAGTTAAGAATTCTAAAAGCGGAATTATTTCAGGTTATTATGTAGCAGTAGGAGAAGAAAATGACATGTTTATCATAAGACTAAAAGAGGATAATATAGAAATACCAATACTTGGAAAAGATATAGATGATAATTCAGTAGAGTCATTAGAAGGAATAGAAATATTAGGAAATGTTCAATTAAGTTCTACTAGTTTAAGAAATGCTTTAATTAATAGTTTGAATAATATATATAATGAACAAATTGCTAATAATGATAACTTTGAGAAAGTATTTGGCGGATATTATCTAGATACTGTTATAGAAATAGAGAATAATGCAATAACATTATTTATCTTAGACGCATTTCTTATAATAATAGTACTTATGTGTTTACTTATTAATAATCGTATAAGAAAAAATGTAAATAGAAATCTTAATGCATTAAAAGAAAAAGGAAAATTAGAGAATGTTAAAAAAGAATTTGAGAATGAACAATTAATTAGCTATAAAAAATTAAAAGTTTATTTGTCACCTAATTATATATTTAGTTATTATAATGGATTTGATATTATTGCTTTTAAAGATATAGAACATGTTTCTGTATCTAAAAAAATATTTGGAAGCACAAATAAAAATAAATATATAGTAATTACTACAAAAGATAATATAGAATATTATATAGCACCAACCCAAAAAAAGAGACAAAAATTTATATTTAATGAATTACTTACAAAGATTAAAGAAAAAATATAATTTGCAAATATTATACAAAATTTCCCTGAATAACTATCAGGGAAATTTTGTACATAAATTACTTTATCTCATCATATTAAACCACTCTGAATAAATATCTGTTGTTATATTTACAAAACCAGATTTTTTAACGTTATCATTTGCGATAAGATTCACAGTTGCTATTATCTCGTTATTTAGAGTATAATTTGCAACTCCAATTTTTTGCCCTTTAACAATAGGAGCTTCTAAATTTCCATCTAAAACAATGTTTTGCACAACACTGCTTTCTAACCCTTTTTTAATAATCACAGATGCTGAAGATTCAAATATTGCTTCTACTGTTTGAGATGTTCCTTTCGCAATTTCTGCAATTGTAGCTACATCTCCAGTTTTTCCAAAAGATATTCCAGAATAGTTAGTAAAACCATAATCTAATAATTTTTTGGCCTCTGCAAAACGAATTGCCGTTGTGGGCGCATGCATAACTACCGCTATAAGAGATAAATCATCCCTAGTAGCACTAGCAGATAAATTATATAATGCTAAACCAGTTGAACCAGTTTTTAACCCAGTACACCCATTATATGTACGAAGCAATTTATTTGTATTTACTAGCTCTGATTTTCCATCACGAAGAGAATCCATATATATAGTAGTATAATTAGTAATCTCAGGATGGTTAATTAACAGTTCACGGGACATTAAAGAAATATCATATGCAGATGTGATATGATTATCTTCATCAATTCCATGGCAATTTGCAAAATGAGTATCATTCATACCAAGTTCTTTTGCTCTTTTATTCATTCTTTCAACAAAGACATCCTCAGAACCAGATAAGTATTCTGCCATAGCCATAGTGCAATCATTAGCAGACACTACACATATAGCTTTTAACATATCATTTACACTTAAAGTTTCTTTAGTATCTAACCATATTTGCGACCCTCCCATAGACCTTGCGTTTTCACTACAAGGAATTAAAGTATCTAAAGTAATTTCACCTCTATCTAAAGCTTCCATTATAAGTAAGATAGACATAACTTTCGTTACACTTGCAGGACGTAATTTTTCATGAGAATTTTGTTCATACAATATCTGTCCAGTAGATTGTTCAATTAAAATTGCACCAGTAGATTCTAAATTTAAAGAATCATTATTTAAATCAGAAGATACTGCAATAGATGAATTACCAGAGTTTGTATCTGCAATAGTTGACCATATATATTCATAAGTAGAAGCAAATGAACAGCAGGAGTAAAATAATATAAAAACAAAAACTATAGAAAAGAATATTAATTTCTTTATATGCATAAGACCTCCAATCTAGCTATTTATAATAATTAAAAAAATGATAAATAGTTTTTATTAATATATATGTTTAATAAGTTGATAATATTCAAAAGTAGCATAATTCAAAAATGTAAATAATTAAAAATATTTTTATTATTATATTAGACAAATAAATCAAGCAAAGTATTATGAGATATAAAGTAAAAATCATATAGCAAAATATCGAGATTTGTCTTAAAAAAAATTGTAAAAATACTATTGCAAATATAAAAATTTTAATGGTATAATGCTTATAACGATTTACAAGAGAAGGAGATGTTATAAAATATGTTACAAAAAATTGGAGACTTCAAAGGAATTGATATTGAAGTAATACAAGGCTTTAATAATATCGTTTATTCTGGACTATTAGATGAAGCACCAAAAGAAATAAAACAAATGAATTATATTAGAACAGAACCAAACATAAAAAATAGTAAGTTAATATTTGTTGTATAAAATAAAAAAATATATAATCTCTAAGTTATACTTAGGGATTTTTTATAAATAGGAAAGTTATACTTTCCTATTATATAAATGCCATAGTCGCTAGCCTTTGGGATTTTCTCCTTAAAGTCGAAAACTCAATCTGGCAAGAACAAATTAAAGAAAAATCTTCGATTTTTCTTATTTGTTCTATTCTAAGAAAGAGGGTTCCTATTTTAAGGCTCCCCCCTCTTTTAGATTATTCGTTATTTTTAGCATTTGGTCCACAATGACATATATTTTCTACTGTATTAGATACTTCTATACTTGTTACTTTTGAATCATTTACTAAGTTTCCAACTGTTATCATTCCAACTACTTTATTGTTATCTAATACAGGTATTCTTTTTATTTGCATTGTTCCCATTAATTTTTCTGCTTCATTTACTTCATCATTACTATTACAACAACAAACATCTGTAGTCATTATTTCACTTATTGGTGTAGTTTTTGAGTCTTTTCCACATGCAACACTTCTTAATACAATATCTCTATCTGTTATTAGTCCTACAATACTATTTGTATTATCACATACAGGTAAACAACCTATATGGTTTGAACACATTTTTTTTGCTACATCTTGAATTGTTGTCTCTGGTGTACAATTGCATACTGAATTTGTCATACAATCTTTAACTTTCATAATAATATCAATCCTTTCTTAAAAACAAAATATATTTTGTTTTTATTTGTTATTATTATGTGTAGTTATATTCTTTTTATTCTTTACAAATATGTTCTTGTATAGATTTTGCTATAGCTTCAATATATGCTTTTTGATTGTTTAACATATTATTTAAGTCTGTTTTATTTATTATATATCCTAATTCTATTAAATAGCTTTCTACACCTATATTTGAATCGTAAAACATATTTGTTCCAAGTCCTTTATTTCTTCCATCAATATATGCTCCAGTTGTTTTACCTCCAACTTCTCTTATCATATATAAATATGGTGTAGATGTCGTTATATTATATGGTTCAAATCCTTTTTTATTAGCACTCTCTGCTGATTCTATGATTTCAGCTTCTGTAAATGTTCTAACATAAACACCATCTGACACTTTATCTGTATTTCTCGTTGAATATGTGGTTTTTGCTATACTAACAATATTGTCTGCTAGTGATTGTGCAATTTTTAAGGATGCATTTGATGGAGCATATATTTCTGTACCACTTAATGTATTAGTATCAAAACTATTAACATGAACTGAAAAATTGTATTTTACTTTTGCCCTACCTACAATGTTAACTCTTCCTTCAAAATCATATACACTATAAACACCGAATTTGCTAGTTTCTGATGTATCTTCTGTTCCATCTCTTGTTAATATTACTTTTAATCCTAAATCTTCTAATTTTTGTTTTAATTCTGCACTATATTTCATTGCTATTTCTGCTTCTTTATATTTTCCTGAAATTGCCCCTGGATCGCTTCCACCATGTCCTGGGTCAATAGAAATATCATAAACACTTGCAGGTAACTTTGCTTTAGCTACACTAAACTTAATGTAAGACATATCCTCATCATTGGATTTAAAAACATCAAATCCTATATTTATCTTTTTATTAGATTTATTTTTCGTAATAGTATAATACTCCAAATCTTCATAATTAGTATTATTTTTCATGGAATAGTACTTTATTTCATCATTTGAATATTTTATTTTTAAAAACAGAAAATACTCTCCGCTTTTAATGTCCTCTAAATATAGTCCTTCATTTATAAGTTTTGACGTCTTAACCGCTAATTCATTTCCATCAATTTCATAAATTGCCTCATACTCTTTTTCATTTTCTGAAATATCAACCAATGTAAACTTAACATCTTTTATACTATTTGTTGATATTTGTTTTATCTTACCCTCCACATTAAAATGTGTTCCATATAAATAATAATTATTAATTTCTACTATTTCTTTTTCAATATTTGCTAAAATTTTCCTTTTTTGTTCTTTACTGTATAAATATGAAACTCCTATAAAAATACCTACCAAAATACAAAGGAATAATAGTATTGCTAAAAAGTTTGGTTTTCTCCTTTTTTTCATAAAAGTTATTCTCCTTTCGGTTTTTTAGTTATCTCTAATTTCATATTCATATGCACATATTGTTTTAGTTTTTACGTCTTGTTCACTAATTGATATATTTATCCTAAATAATTTTTGCCTTTTTAATTCTATATCTAATTTACTAATATCTAATAGTATTTCATCTGATATATCCATTCCAATAGGTAAAGTTTCATTAAAATTATCGTAATAAATTATATTAGATAATCCTATTGCTGGACTTGTAGATTTTAAATGTATAGTATATAAATTAATTATAGGTTCATCTTTTATTTTTTGTAAAGCATTTTCGGGATTAATATTAAAAATCCCATAACCTTCTGTATTTAATGATTTTTCTGAAACTTGATATACTTTTAATTTTATTCCTAAATTATTTTTTTCATAAATCTTGTCTAGTGAATTAATAATACCATGAAGCTGTGATACAAAGCCTATTGTATCAGTTTCTTTATTAACTTTTAGTATTTTATATTCCTCTTTTTTATTCTCTCTATGTTTCTTATTTTTTATTATATTTATTTTAGTCATATCTTCTACTGAGCTACCAAATATATCAAATTCTTCTTTTCCAAATAATAATTCAATACTTTTTAAATCGTTTTTTATATCTTCTAGTTCTGCTGTAAAATTGTATTGCTTACCATTTTTTATAGCATTCATGGGATTTAAAAACTTTTTTACTGCTAAAAATATATTGTCTGTATCTTCTTTTGTTAGCACTTTTCTTTGCAATTCATCTATTCTTATAGAAATTTCTTCTATGTCTTCTATGTAATCAAAATATGGCTCTGATATTTTATTTTTTTCTTCTTTCTTTTCTTCTATGGTTCCACTTTCTAGTGCTAATCCATTATCTTTATTGGCAAATCTCCAAAATTCAAAAATGCTTTTTCTATGGCTATCTATTTCTTCTATAAATTTTGTAGCATTATTGATTTTGACTTTTAATTGGTTATTCTTTATTTCTAATGCTGTTTTATCCATTTTAATATTTTTAACAGTATTAGAAATTTCATTTAATTCTTTACACAATTTTATTAAATCTTCTATTGTATAAAACTCTTTTTCATATTCTGGTTTTATTTCTTCTTCGTTTATTTCAATTTTTGGTTCTGGTAACTCTAATCTATTACTTATTTCCTCTTTTAATTTTCCTTTAAAGAAATATCTAACTTTTCCAAAGAATGTTTTTCTACATTTTAAATATGTTGCTACCTGATTCTGTTTTAGCAGGTATTCTTTTTCTCTTTCTGATTCTATTCTTTTTAAGTTATCTAATACTTCTTTTAATATTTTTTCTTCTTTTTTTAATATACGAAGATATTCTGATTTCTTTTTATATTCTTCTTTTATAAAGTTTCCTAAAATTTCATATGTTATTATTTTTGAATTATATACTAATTCTAATCCACCATTTTGAGATATTTGTATTTCAAATTTATAATCATGTGGAAATTCTGTTTCTAATATGAATAATGCTTTTATTAGTTTGAAAAATTTTGTTACACTTTCTTTATTATCTAGCTTTATCTTGTAAATACTTTCTAATTTTCCATAAACTACTGTTTTGCCACATATTTGTATTGATGAATTTCCATCTTTATCATATATTTCATATATCATCGGCCATTCACTAGTAAATTTCAATACATATTTTTCTAAATCTTTGAATTCTTCTTTAGTTAATAGATTGCTTGAATAATCCATATAACTTATTGGCACAAATATTTTTTTATTTTCATTTCTATTTTTTAATTGTTCTCTCAATAAATAGAAAAAGCTTCCATATTCTTTGTCTTCGGTTGTTACCAGCATAAAATATTTATGCAAGTGTTTAGAATAATATATCTCCCACATATAATTTTTATCATATTTTATTAAAAATGGTATTTCATTATTTAATTTATCCTGTTGTTCACTTATTTCTTCTATTTCTTCTATTTCAATATCTTGTAACATCTTTAAAAAAGTGCTATGTTTTATTATATCTTCTTCATTTTCTGGCACAAGATATGAATATATTGGACTAATATTTTGATATTTTTCTTGTATTGAATTCATTCTATTAGTTTTTGTAAAAATTATTTGTATGTCATTAATTGGTACATACTGATAAACCTTATATTCTCCTTCTGAATATGTTTTCTCTGGTACAAAATCTAAGTTTTCTGTATTTTTTAAAAATTCAGGGATATTATTAAAATCAAGCCCTATATAATCTAACTTTTTTTGTAATTTTTCTATCTCTTCATTAGTTTCTTCAGACATTTCTATCCTCCATAAATAATTTTGTAATTAGTATATCACAAACTTTTATAATAGGCAATTATTTATCAAATTTCGTGAAAATTTCCCTAAAATTATTGTTTTTTGAAATATATACAAGTTCCGTTTTCTAATCTTTCTACTATCATAGCATCATTGCTATTTATATTAATGCTTTCCAAGCATTCTAATACTTTTGTTTCTCCATTATTAGACTTTAACAATGCTTTTTCTCCATTTCCATATATATTATATGTTCCTTGTAAATCGTTAATTTTTTCAACAGAATATATGCCTATAAACTCTGAATATGTTCCATTATGGTTTAATATCAATTCTCCACCATATGCTATTCCAGAGCCATAAACTTGAGATAAAGGAATTTCTTGTCCTCCATATTCTACTTTAAATGGTTTCCATTTTCCTACTAGTTTATTTATTTCTTCTTCGTTATAAGTAGAACTTGAATTAATATATTCTCTATCAATTAAGTGTTTCTTCTCTGAAGAACTATTAAAGTTATAATATTCGTTTGCTTCATCTTCAAGTTTTTTTCTATTTATAAGTTCTTCACTTTGTTGCATTTTTTTTATAATATATTCTGGGAATATTTCTTTTACAGATTCATCATAATTTATACCATCTACTGGTATTTGATAGTTTGTTATTGTATTATCTTTTATTGTAAATTTATAAGCTATTAAACTTTCATTCTTTACTAATTCTTCTTGTACAGAGTAACTTTGAATTAAAGCTAATACATATACATATTTTTCCTCTCCATTTTCTTCAATTCCCAGTTTTCCTATATCTAAAAATACTTTAAAATTATCACTATCATTTGCAAATTCGGGGTTTTCTGAATAATGATTTTCCTCCTCTAATTTAATAAGGTATTGTTCTATTTGTTCATATATTTTATCTTCATCTGAAAAAGAATAAGCATTTATTTCATTTGTTGTTTTTAATAAAAATGGGCTTATAACACATAGTAAAATAGTTATAATAAATATTATAATAGATATTCTATATTTTTTTAATTTTGTAGATAATTTTATCATCTTTATTCTTTTTTCCATACTTTTATTATCATCTATAATGCATAACATTTTATTTGCAAGTTGCTCATTTTGATATGTTTGTAATAAATTTATTAATGTTAATCCATATTTCTTTTTTTCATCTTTATCCATTTTACTTAAAGCTATTTCATCTGTTGCAAGTTCCATTTCTTGTCTTATCTTTTTAAAAAGAGCATATACAAATGGATTAAACCAATGTAAAGATGTAATTATTATTAATATAAAATTAGTTATCATATCCTTTCTTTTATAATGTGATAATTCATGCATAAATACATTTTCTATAATTTCATCTTCTTTTTCTGTAAAGCCCTCTGGAATTAATATTTTGGGATGCATTATTCCATAAATACATGGAGAAGTATTAACCTTTTGGCTTCTGATTTCTATATTTTTGTTTATTTTTAGTTTTCTCTTACAATTTCTCTGTATAGCTTTAATTCTATAATCTTTAACTTTTTTAGTTTTTCTCACTTTAGTGACTAGATTTATATTTCCTATTATAAATATGAGTAATCCCATTGTAGAAACTATTAACCATAATAGTGGTATTATTATATTTAATATGATTTCTTTTATAGTATATTGGGGAGTTTCATTATTTTGGATTTTTTCTAATTGTACTGATTGTGGTTCTGTAAATTTATATGTACCTTCATTTAATTCTTTATACTCTATTGTTTCTACTTTATTAAAAATATTTTCTACTTTGTCTATGGTTGAACTTATAGGTATGTTATTATGGATTTTTATTTCAGTTCTTTGTATTGGTATCATTAAGAATACTAGTGGTATTATCCACATTAAAGATTTCCATTTTGCTGAAAGTTTATTATCAAAAAGTTTTGTTAGTATTAAAATTAGTATTCCTAATATGGTACCTATAATTGACATATATAATATTTTATAAAATATTGGAGATATAATTTTACCTACATTTATTAATATTTCTAACATTTTAGTCCTCACTTTCTAATATGTCTATTAGTTTTTGTAATTCTTCTTTTGATACTTTTTTATTTTCTACAAAATTTAATAATAAGTTTCCAGTTTTTCCATTATATAGTTTTTTTAGAAAGCTGTCATTTTGATTAGATAGAAATTTCTCTTTTTCCACTCTTGGCACATATACAGTGTCTTTTAAATTTATCTTTTTTGATTCAACAGAGTCCTTTAGTATTAATCTTCTTAATAAAGTTTTTACAGTATTTCTATTTTTATCTGTTTCTCCATTTAATTCTTCTATAATGCTATTTAAGTCACATTCCTTATTTTTCCATAATACTTGCATAATCTCTAGCTCTGCATCTGTAATATCATATTTATTTGGCATTATTTTCTCCTTTCTGTAAGATTACAAATGTAAGATTATAATATCTTAATTATTTTGTCAAGTAATTTATTCACAGTTTTCAATTGTAAGGAGAAAAGCTATAGTTTCTAGCTATTAATAAAATATATTTCATACCATTTGATAAAACAATATATTGCCCAAATTTTCTTATAGTTATCTTTTTTGTGATTTCTATGTTGCTCCAATAATTTGATTACATATTTTTGGTTAAAAAATTCACTAACAAAGTCTTGTTCTATTGTTTGTTTTATTTCGCTATACACTACATCTTCTCTTATCCATTCCCTTATTGGTACTGGAAAACCTAATTTTTTCTTTTTATAAGCTTCATTCGGAATATCTTTTTTACTCGCTTCTCTTAATGCAATTTTTGTATTATCTTTTGATAATTTACATTTTAATGGCATTGTACTTGCTACCTTAAAAACTTCTTTATCTATAAAAGGGGTTCTTGCTTCAATTGAATTTGCCATTGTCATTTTATCTACTTTTAAAAGAATATTTTTCACAAGCCAATATTTTATATCTACTGCCTGCATTTTTACAATATCGCTTTTATCTCTATTTTTATCAAATAAAGATTTTGTTATATCTTTATTTTTTATTTTACTTTTAAAACTTAAAACTTTATTTATCTCTTCATCACTAAATATTTTATTTACTCCTACATAATCATTTTCTAGTTTAATACCTCTACGTACAATAAAATTACGTCCTTTAAATTCTGGTAAATAACTAAAAATTCTGGATAACGAATGGCGGATTAAATATGGTATTTTATCATATGCTTTATAATCTACCACTTCTCTATATGTATTATATCCCCCAAAAAATTCATCTGCCCCTTCTCCAGACATTATAACCTTTACATCATTACTTGCTAATTTTGATACAAAATATAAAGCTATAGCCGATGGGTCAGCACATGGTTCATCCATGTGATATAGCATTTTTTCAACTCCATCCATATATTCTTTTTGAGATACTTTTTTGCTTATATTCTTAATTCCTAATGTTTCTGCTAATTTTTTTGTGTATCTTATTTCGCTATATTTTGGTAAGTTATATCCTATTGTATATGTTTTGTTTGGTTTTGCTAAACTCACAATATATGAAGAATCAATTCCACTAGATAAAAATGCCCCAACCTCAACATCACTTATTTTATGATATTCTACTGAACTTTTCATTGTTTTACTTATTTCTTCTACTACATCGTCAAATTCTCTATTCTGTTCCCTTAAATCTATCTCATAATATTGTTCTATATTTATTTTATTATCTTTTAATGTTAATGTATGTCCTGGTTCTAAACAATATACACCTTTGAAGAATGTTTCATTTGTTGGTGTAAAACTAAAAGATAGATATAGATTAATTAAATCTTTGTTCAATATTTTTTCAAATTTTGGGTGTTCTAAAAATGCTTTTATTTCTGAAGCAAACATAAATACATCTTCATTTTTATAATAATATAATGGTTTTATTCCAAAATTATCACGAGCACAAAATAAAGTTTTATTTTCTTTATCCCAAATAGTAAATGCAAACATTCCTCTCAATTTTTCAGGAAGATTATTTCCCCATTCTTCATACCCATGTAATAGTATTTCTGTATCACTATCAGTTTCAAATTTATGATTTTTTTCTATTAACTCTGCTTTTAATTCCATATAATTATATATTTCACCATTAAATATGACTACGAATTTTTTATTACTAATTGGTTGTTTCCCATTATCTAAATCTATGATTGATAACCTACGATGACCTAATGCAATATTTTCATCTATATAAAATCCTTCTTCATCTGGTCCACGATGAATTAGTTTATCTGTCATCTTTTTTATTATTATTCCTTTTTCTCCTTTTTGGCTTACAAATCCTACTATCCCACACATAATATTTCCTCCAATACTTCAATTATAAGATTACAGATGTAATCTTATAATATAGATTACATCTGTAATCCAATTTTGTCAAGTATTTTTTTATTTTATTAGAAAAAATATTTTCTTTTTATATTTGGATTATCTCATGTTATATATATATCATTACTCTGATTTTTTCCTAAAAAAATAATTCTTCCTTTAATTATTTTTTTATAGAAGAATTATTTTTTATTAAAAATTTATATCTGCATTATTATCACTGCAATATTAAAGAACACTAATACTGAACATGTATCAACTATCGTAGTTATTAGTGGTGCTGCCATTATTGCTGGATCTAGTTTTAATTTTTTTGCTAATATTGGTAAAATACTCCCCAATGATTTTGCAATCATTGCTGTTATTACTAAAGTAATTCCTACAACAAATGCTAATTGTAAATTTTGATATTGTACCAATATTCTAGCTCCATTTACAATTGCTAATATTACTCCAACTATTATAGCTACTCTTATCTCTTTCCACCATACTTTGAAAAAATCTTTTATTTTAATTTCATCTGTTGCTAGTCCACGAATTATTAATGTTGAACTTTGAGAACCACAATTTCCTCCTGTTCCCATTATCATTGGTATAAATGCTACTAATAATGGTATAGTTGCAAATGCTTCTTCATATCTCGTAATAATCGAACCTGTTACTATTGATGATAACATTAAAAATAATAACCAAACTATTCTATTTCTTGAATGTGAAAATATACTTGTTTTAAAGTAACTGTCTTCTGTTGGTTGCATAGCGGCCATTATTTCAAAGTCTTCTGCTACTGCATCTTGCATAACATCAATAGCATCATCAATAGTTATTATTCCTACTAGTCTTTCTTCTTTATCAACTACAGGTAATGCTATAAAATTGTATTTGTCAAACATTTTTGCAACTTCTTCTTTATCCATAACTGTAGTTACTATAAAAGTGTTTGTATCCATAATATCTTTTATTAACTCATCTCTTTCTGCTATTAATAAATCTTTAAGTTCGATAGTTCCTAGCAGTTTTCTTTTTGCATCTGTTACATAACAGTTATATACTGTTTCTTTTTTTAATCCTATCTTTTTTATTCTATCAAAGGCTTCATGTACTGTCATATCTTCTTTAAGGTCTACAAATTCTACTGTCATTATGCTTCCAGCACTATCATCTGGATATTTAAGTAATTCATTTATTATTTTTCTGTTTTCTGAGTTAATATTTTTTAAAATACGTTTTACAACATTAGCAGGCATTTCTTCTATTAAGTCTGTTGCATCATCCATAAATAATTGGTCTATTATGTTTTGTAATTCTTTATCTGTTATGGAATTTATTAAAGCTTCTTGTACATCTGAATCTAGTTCTGCAAATACTTCTGCTGCTCTCTCTTTTGATAACAATCTATATATTACAATAATTTGTTCTTTGTTTAGTTCTTCAAATAAAGTAGGGAAATCGGCACAATTTATATATTCTAATTTCTCATGTAGTTTGTTCATCTTTTTATTTTTTATTAATTCTTTTATTTCATCAATGTTTTCCTCCATTTTACCACCATCCCCCTTTTATTACAAATATTTATTTATATATAATCTGGTCTAACAAAGTAAATACTATAAATAACACTAAATTTACAATTACAATCATTGCTCCAGTACTAATATTATATATATATGAAAGATAAATACCTATAAAGAATGAAAAGACGCTAATTACACCAGATGAAATTACTACTTTTTTAAAGGTTTTAAATAATCTCATTGAGGTTAAAGCTGGAAATATAATTATACTACTTATAAGCATAGTTCCCATCATTCTCATTCCTACTACTATTATAACTGCTGTTAACACTGCTATTATATTTGTATACCATTTTACACTTAATCCACTTGCTTTTGCAAAGTTTTCATCAAAGGTTACTACAAATAATTTTCTATAATATATTAAAAATAATATTCCAACAATGATACTTACAATTACACTTAATATTACATCACTTTCACTCATTGCTAATATGCTTCCAAACATATAGTTCCATACATCAGTGTTTATTCCAGTGGTTGCTGATGTTACTACAACACCTATTGCTAAACTACTACTAGCGATAATTCCAATAGCACTATCACTTTGAATTTTACTGTTATTTCCTATTTTAAGTAATAATACTGCTACTATTATTACTACTGGTATTGATATAAATAATGGACTCCAGCCTATGGCTAATGCTACTGCCAAAATACCAAATCCTACATGAGATAAACCATCACCTATCATTGCATATCTTTTTAATACTAGACTGACACCTAAAAGAGCCGCACATAAACTTACTAATGTTCCAACTAAAATTGCCCTTTGAATGAATGTATATTGTAGCATTTCAATTATTGTATTTATCATTTAATTATCCCTTTCTATATTATTTTGTATCTCTCTGGTAAACCATCAAATGTTACTTTTCCTTTTTCTATTTCTATAACTCTTGTTGCATATTTTACTGCTCTTTCTACATCATGTGATACCATAACTATAGTTAGATTTCTTTTTTTGTTTAATGTTTTAAGAGTAGAGTATATTTTTCTTGCAATACTTGGATCTAATCCATTTGTCGGCTCATCTAACACTATTAGATTATTTGTTGCACACATAGCTCTCGCAATTAAAACTCTTTGCTGTTGACCTCCAGACAAATCTCTGAAACACCTTTTTCTAATACTATAAATATCTAATTCCTTCATAATTTCATTTGCTTTTTCTTTATCTTGTTTTGTATACCATATCTTCTTAATATTATTTGATATAGTTCCACTTAATACCACTTCTTCAATAGATGCTGGAAAATTTACCTGTATTTCTGTTTTTTGTGGCAAATACCCTAACTTTTCTCTTAATGTAATTTTTCCTTCTGGTACTTTGTTAAGTCCAACTATACATTTGATTAAAGTACTTTTACCTGAACCGTTTTCACCGACAATACATAAAAAATCACCCTCATTAACTGAGAGACTTACATTTTTTAAAGTATCTTCATCATCTCTAGATTCATACCTAAAAGTTAAATTTTTAATATCAATTAAACTCATCTATTCTTCCTTTCAGATTGCTATTTTGGTACATTAAAATTATATAATATTTTTATGCTTTTTGTCAATGAGAATTTTGAACTAAAAACTTTATAAGCAAAGTGGGCACGAATAACGTGCCCTACATCTATTACATTGTTTAAATAATAATTTTATTATAAATGCAATAACTAATATAATTCTACATTTGCTCAAAAAATACTTTATACGCTTCATATGCAGAATATATATCATATTTGCTTGTAACTTCGTATGGTGCATGCATTGATAATACTGCTACTCCACAGTCTATTACATCTACTCCTTTGTCTGCTAGAATGTAGGCTATTGTTCCTCCTCCTCCAGCATCTACTTTTCCTAATTCATCTATTTGGTATAATATATTATTGCTTTCAAATAGGTTTCTTATTTTTCCAACAAATTCAGCTCCTGCGTCTGATGAACCTCCTTTTCCTCTTCCTCCTGTATATTTGTTTAATGAAACTCCATATCCTGCATAAGATACATTTTTTCTGTCTGAAACAGAGGCATATAATGGGTCATACGCTGTTCCTACGTCTGCTGATAACATGTTTGATGTGCAGAATACTTTGTTTAATAGGTTTGGTCTATTTATTCCTGCTTTTGTTAATAGTTCTGCTATGAAATTGTCAAATACTTGAGAGTCCATTCCTGTATTTCCCATGCTTCCTATTTCTTCTTTGTCTGATAATATTAATACTGATGTTTTTTCTGGTATTTCTTTCATGTCTATTAATGCTCTTAATGCTGTATAACAACAAACTTTATCGTCTTGACCATATGCTGCTACCATACTACTATCAAATCCTAAACTTCTTGCTTTGAATGCTGGTACTAGTTCTATTTCTGCACTTAAAAAGTCTTTTTCTGTTATTCCATATTTGTCATTTAATAATTTTAATATGTTTAGTTTTACTTTTTCTGATACACTTTCATCTTTATATGGTCTGCTTCCTATTAATAAGTCTAAATCTTCTCCTTCTATTCCATTACTTAACGTCTTTTTCATTTGTTCACTTGCTAAATGTGGTAATAAGTCTGTTATTGTGAATATTGAATCATTTTCATCTTCTCCTATGTTTAATGTAACTTTTTCTCCATTTGTTTTTACTATTACTCCATGTATTGAAAGTGGAATGGTTGTCCATTGATATTTTTTTATTCCTCCATAATATTGGGTATTGAAATATACAAATCCTGCTTCTTCATACACTGGATTTGGTTTTAAGTCTAGTCTTGGTGAATCCATGTGTGCACCAACTATGTTTAGCCCTTTTTCTAGTCCTGATTTTCCTATAATTGCTGCATAGACACTTTTTTCTCTGTTTATATAATATACTTTGTCTCCAACTGATATATTTTCTATGTCTTCTATGTTTCTAAATCCATTTTTGTCTAGTACTTCCTTCGCAAATATTGATACTTCTCTTTCTATTTTTGATTTGTTTAGGAAATACATGTATTCATCTGAAAATTTCATTATTAATTTAATTTTTTCTTCTGATGATTCCTCCCATCCACATTTTCTTACATCAAATAGTTTCTCCTCTAATAGTTTTCCTTCTGACTTTTGTTTTTCTTCCATTTTTTCTTTCTTCCTTCCTTATAATTTTATATTAATAATGTAAAATCTAAAAAATGGGCACAGTGGTGTCATTCCTATGGGGTATTCCCACAAACAGTGCCCCTACTAATTTTCCATGCTTTTAAACATTAAATTTGGATAATACATTAAATTTCTTTGCTATATTTTAAATGCCTGTAAAATTTATTTCATAAATTTTCCATGCTTTTACACATTGAATTTGAATAATACATTAAATTTCTTTGCTATATTTTAAATGCCTGTAAAATTTATTTCATA
>CAOKRJ010000027.1 GCA_948471115.1 uncultured Clostridium sp. | reverse complement strand
CCTGTGGCTCCTGTTGGGCCTGTTACTCCATCTGCTCCTGTCGCTCCTGTGGCTCCTGTTGGACCTGTTGCTCCATCTGCTCCTGTTGGGCCTGTTGCTCCTGTTGTTCCAGTAGCTCCTGTTTCACCTGTTGCTCCTGTCACTCCTGTGGCTCCTATTGCTCCTGTCGCTCCTGTATTTCCTGTGGCTCCCATAGGTCCTATTGGGCCTGTGTCTCCTGTTGGACCTGTTGCTCCTGTTACTCCGTCTGCTCCTGTGGCTCCTGTCGCTCCTGTTATTCCTGTAGCTCCTGTCGCTCCTATTGCTCCTGTCGCTCCTGTATTTCCTGTTGGGCCTATTGGGCCTGTCGCTCCTGTATTTCCTGTTGGGCCTATTTCTCCATCTGCTCCTGTTATTCCTGTTGCACCTGTTGGACCTGTGGCTCCTGTTATTCCTGTTGCTCCTGTTGGACCTGTTGCCCCTGTATTACCAATAGGTCCAATTGGACCTGTGGCTCCTGTGGCTCCTGTTACTCCATCTGCTCCTGTTACACCAGTAGAACCTGTTGTTCCTGTTGTTCCTGTAGGGCCTGTACTTCCAGTTGGTCCTGTGTTTCCTGTTGGTCCAGTTGCTCCTGTTGCTCCTGTACAACAACATCCTCTAGGACCTGTAGCTCCTGTTGCCCCAGTAGAACCTGTGGCTCCTGTTGCTCCCTTGCACCCTCTAGGTCCTGTCGCTCCTGTTGCTCCTGTTGGACCTGTTACTCCAATAGGTTTACAACAGCATTCACAATCATTATCCCATCCATTATTACAATCATCGTTACAGTCATTGTTACATTTACTTCTGAAGTCATCTTTTGAATTATTTATATTTAAGTTTTTAAAAAAACTCATAAATATTCCTCCTTTACTATAAGAGTAATAATAATTACTCTTTAAATAGTATATGACTGTGAATGTAAAATTGTTATTCTTGAATATTTGTTTTGTTTTCAAAATAACGCTTATTATATAGAAAAGAATTAGAAAAAGGTTTTATCTCTCCTGCTTTATTATTATAATAGATAGCTTTTTCTACATCTCCCATTTTATCATAGCAAACACATAATTGAATATAAGGAATATAACCACTATAATCTTCATTATAGAACCCACCATTATTAAGATTAGGTTTAACAGCAATGGCTAATTTGTACCAAAAAATAGCATTTTCTAATTGTTGTTTTTCTAAAAAATAATTGCCTAATTTACAAGATACTTCTGGTCTAGGTTTATCAAATTCAAAACTTCTAAATAAAGATATCAGTGCATTATTTTCATCATTTAATTGTGTATAACAGTTTGATAAATCAATACATGCACTGATACAATTTTCACTCCATCCTTGTTTAGAGTTTAAGAAATTATTAAAAATCTCAATTGATTTTTCATATTGCTTATGATAATATAATTCTCTAGCATAGTAAAATTGTTGCCTTGCGTCAAGTGTAATTCCTTCTTCTATCATTTTATTAAATATTTTTAAATTTCTAGATTTATCACTGGCATGTAGCTTTTTGTGTGATATTGCAATATTTGAGTATATTACATTACCATAAGGGGAAATAACCTCATGTATTGGACTTATCCATTGATAATTCTTTTTTCTTGATAATAGTCTTTCTCTATAATACGTAAGAGTTGGATTGTTTTTTTCATCGAATGCAACATTATATTTCATCATAACTATATCTACTGAATTATCTAATGTCTTTTTTAATTCTCTTAATTCTAATAGGTCTTTTTCTAATATGATATCATCAGCATCTAACCACATAATATAATCTTTTGTAGCTTTTGAAAATGAATAGTTTCTTGCCTTTGCAAAATCGTCTATCCACTCAAAATTGTATATTTTATTTGTATATTCCTTTGCAATTTCTACTGTAGAATCAGTAGAACCTGTATCAACTATTATAATTTCATCCACTACTTCTTTTACACATTCTAAACAGCGACCTATAACATCTTCTTCATTTTTAACAATCATACATAAGCTTATTTCAACCATAAAAATCCCCTATCAAATAATTTATTTTGCTAAACTAGTATACAATACATAAGTTTTTATTCTATATTTTATGAAGGATTTTAAGTTTTTGTTAAAATTTTATAGCTTTAATTTTGTCTTTATAAAAGTTCATTTATATTATCTTCTTACTCTTGATAATCCGTTAAAATCAATTGGTATTTCTACATTATTTTTAAATCTTATTTTGTTAATCCATTTTTGCATTTCTATTATTGGTAAAGGTAGAAGTGATATTAGTATTGTATATATCCATTGTGTTTGATTTAATGTGACTAGACTAAATATGTTTGCAAAATATGGTATTATTACTACTATTACTTGTAGTAAAGTTCCTAATATAAAGCTTCCTATTAAAAATTTATTATTCAAAGCTCCTTTTTTTAGTATTGAACCTTCTGATTTTATGTTAAAACTATGTACTAACTCTAATAATCCTAATGACACAAATGCCATCGTTCTTGCTACATCTATTCCATATAGATTATTTCCAAGTGAGAATATAAATAAGTCTAATACCCCTAACATTATTCCTTCTGTAATGATTTTACTCCATAGTCCATCTGCAAATATACTCTTTTTTGAGTTTCTTGGTTTTCTTTCCATTATTCCCTTTTCTTCTTTTTCTAGTCCTAAGGCTATTGCTGGTAATGAGTCTGTTACTAAGTTTATCCATAATAACTGTATTGCAAGTAATGGTGATTGTAACCCCAATAGCAGTCCAATGAATATTGTTGTTATTTCTCCAATGTTTGTTGCTATTAAAAAGTGTATGGCTTTTTTTATATTATCAAATATATTTCTTCCTTGTCTTATAGCTTGGACTATTGTTACAAAGTTATCATCCATTAGTACCATGTCTGAGGCGTTTTTGGCTACATCTGTACCTCCTTTTCCCATTGCAATTCCTATGTCTGCATTTTTTAGTGCTGGACTATCGTTTACTCCATCCCCTGTCATTGCTACTACTGCTCCTGTTTTTTGCCATGCTTTTACTATTCGTACTTTATGTTCTGGCGTTACTCTTGCAAATACTGAATATGAGGTTATGTTTCTTGTTAATTCGTTGTCTGATATATTGTCTAGTTCTGCACCTGTAATTGCCATATCTCCCATTTCTAAAATTCCTAGTTCTTTTGCTATTGCTTTTGCTGTTGCTATATGGTCTCCTGTTATCATTACAGTTTTTATTCCTGCCTTTTTACAGGTCTTTACTGCTTCTTTTACTCCTTGTCTCGGTGGATCTATCATTCCTATTAACCCAACAAATATTAAATTTTCTTCTAGGTTTGTTACATCTTTTCTCATAAATTCAAATTCTCTATACCCAACTGCTATTACTCTTAAAGCATCGTTTGCTAATTGCGTATTTTGATCTTGTATTTTTCTTTTTTCTTCTTCACTTAGTCTCTCTATTTTTCCATTTTTATAAATTCTATCACATTTATTTATCATTACATCTGGTGCACCTTTTGTAATACTTCTATATCCATTTTCTAGTCTATGTACAGTTGTCATTAATTTTCTATTCGAATCAAATGGTATTTCACTTATTCTTTTCATTTTGTCATATAATTCTTTTTTATTTATTCCTTTTATTAATGCATTGTTTACAATGGCAACTTCTGTTGGCTCACCTATTGCTTCTTTCTCGTCTTTTATATCACAGTCTGTACACATACATCCTAGTTTTAACAATAATTCTTCATCATCTGATATTGTTTTTACTACAGTCATTTTATTTTGTGTTAATGTTCCTGTTTTGTCAGAACATATTACATTGCTACATCCTAATGTTTCAACAGCTGGTAGTTTCCTTATTATGCTGTTTTTTCTTGCCATTTTTGTAACTCCTATTGATAACATTATTGTAACAATTGCAGGAAGTCCCTCTGGAATTGCTGCTACCGCTAAACCTACTGATGTCATAAACATTTCTATAGGTTCTATCTTTTTTAATATTCCTATTACATATATAATAGCACATATTACTAGACATACTATTCCTAAAGTTTTTCCAACTTCTGATAGTTTCTTTTGTATTGGTGTTTCTGGTGCTTCTTCTTCGTTTATCATGTTTGCAATTTTCCCAATTTTAGTGTTCATTCCTGTGTCTGTTACTATTGCTTTTCCATGTCCAGAAACTACAATACTTGCCATAAATCCCATATTTTTCATATCTCCTAATGGGATTTTTTCTTCTAGTATTTGTGCTTCACTTTTTTCAACTGGTTCTGTTTCTCCTGTTAAACTTGATTCTTCTATTTTTAAGTTAAATCCTTCTATTATTCTACAGTCTGCTGGGACATAGTTTCCCGCTTCTAATTCTATAATATCTCCTGGTACTAATTCTTCTGCATTTATCTCTTGAATTTTTCCTTCCCTTATTGCTTTTGCAATTTGTGGTGTTAATTTTTTTAGACTTTCTATGGATTTTTCTGCTCTTGCTTCTTGAACTAGTCCCATTATAGCATTTAATATTACTATTGCTATGATTATTATAGAGTCTACATAGTCATTTTCGCCTTGCATATATGACGTGAATGCCGAAATAATTGAGGCTATTATTAAAATTATTATCATGAAATCATTAAATTGTTTTATAAATTTTATTACTATATTTTCTTTCTTTTTCTCTTGTAGTTTATTTGCTCCATATTTTTCTTTTCTGATTGTTATCTCATTATCTGCTAGTCCCATTTTTGTGCTTGTCTGTAATCTACTTACAACTTCTTCTGTTTTTAACATGTGCCACATAAAAACACCTTTCCTTCCTTAGATTTTCTTCTCTATAATATCTATGAAGGAATTTAGTGTTTTATTCATATTTTATATATTATTCTATAATAATTATTTCCAATTGTCCTCTTTAAATCCAATTAAAATACCTTTATCTGATACTAATATGGGTCTTTTTATAAGCATTCCATCACTCGCTAATAATTCTATCTTTTCTTTATCATTCATAGTATCTAATTTTTCTTTTAAATTTAATTCTTTATATTTTAGTCCACTTGTGTTAAACCATTTTTTTATTTCATGTCCACTCTTTTTTATCCATTCATTTAATTCTTCTACTTTTGGTATTTCTTCAACAATATTTCTTTCCATAAAGTCAATATTATTTTCTTCTAACCATTTCTTTGCTCTTTTACAAGTAGAACATCTAGGATATTCTATAAATATATTTTTCATCTTTTATTCCTCCTCATATATATGTTTGTCACATTTTTAGATTTTAACATTATTCATCTTACCATTCCACTCATCTAAAAATTCTTGAACAAAATTTCTCATAACTTCTGTTCTTTGTTTTCCTATTTCTTTTGCAGTTTTTGTATTCATATTATCTGCAAGTTTAAATAATTTATGATAAAAATGATGTATTGTTGATGCATCAATTTTGCCTTCTATGTAATTACTTTCTTCATTTAATGGTATTTTATTATCATACATTTTCATATTATGTGCTCCTCCATAGGCAAAGGCTCTACCTATTCCTATTGCCCCAATTGCATCTAAGTTATCTGCATCTTGTAATATTAATGTATTTATATCATTAACGTTCTCGCCATTCCAGTTATAGTTTTCATGAAATTCTATTGCATAACATATTTTATCTATTTGTTCTTGTGTCAATTCTATATTAGATAATATCTTTTTTACTGTATCTAAAGAGTCTTTTGGTGCTACAAATACACCTCTTTCTTTTTGCATTATTCTATGAATATCATGTAAAAATGCTGATATTCCAATAATAATCCTATCTCCTCCTTCTTTTTCTTGTAAGTACAATGCCAATTTCATTGTTCTTTCTAAATGCCCTATGTCATGCCCACTTGATTCTTTTGAAAATAATTCTGATATTATCGGTCTTAATTTTTCTATATATTCTTCTAACATTTTTATCCTCCCTCTTTATTTTGTTTACATTATATAATATAAATACAATATTTTCAAATTTTGGGTTGTTGGTAGGATTATATGTTTTAAAAATTATGCAAGATTATAATTTTAAAACATATAATCCTCCCTACAAACACAAATTTACCTCTATCCTGTTTTGCATTTAACATATATTTTTTTAATGAATATTATATTAATATATGGTTTAAAATGAGGTGTTATATATGTTTTCAAATTTTTTTTATGATGCTAAAGCAATAATAAAAGGCGGTAAAGATTACCCTAGAATTAAGGGTATGGTATATTTTAAGGAAACTAAAGAGGGTGTTTTACTGACTGCTAAAATTCATGGATTACCACAGTCTAAGATTAAATGCACTGGTAGATTTTTTGGTTTTCATATACACAGTGGTAATTCTTGTACTGGTACTAAAGAAGATGAATTTGCAAATAGTGGTACACACTATAATCCTAATGATTGCCCTCACCCATTTCATGCTGGTGATTTACCTCCTCTAATTGAAAATAACGGTTATGCATATATGACTGTTTTAATAAATAAGTTTAAAATTGATGATATTATTGGTAAGGTTTTAATTATTCATGATTCTCCTGATGATTTTAATAGTCAACCTAGTGGAAATTCAGGGAAAAAGATTGCATGTGGTAAAATAACTTGATTTTTCTCGCATTTTATGTTATCCTATTTTTGAATTTTTAATTTATAATAGGAGGTAAATTTATGATTAAAATAGCATTTTTCGATACTAAAGACTATGATAAAACTTTATTTAACAAATACAATAAGGACTATAATTATGATATTACTTATTTTGAATCAAAATTAAATTCTGAAACTGTACCACTAGCAAAAGGATTTGATGTTATTTGTATTTTCGTTAATGACAAAGTAGATAAGGGTACTTTAGATAAATTGAATGAATATGGAATAAAACTTATTGCATTAAGATGTGCTGGCTTTAATAATGTTGATTTAGATAATCTGGGGAACATTAGAGTTGTACGTGTTCCTCAATATTCACCATATGCTGTTGCTGAACATGCAACTGCATTACTTTTAAACATTAATAGAAAAATTTATAAATCCTATCAACGTGTAAAAAAATATAATTTTTCTTTAGATGGATTACTAGGTTTCGATTTACATGGAAAAACTGTTGGAGTAATTGGTACTGGTAAAATCGGAAAAGTATTTATGCAAATTATGAAAGGTTTTGGCACAAATATTATTGCTTATGATATATTTAAGGATGAAAAAGCAGCTTCTGAAATCGGTTTTGAATATGTCAGCCTTAATGAATTATGTGAAAAATCTGACATTATATCTTTACATTGTCCATCAACTCCAGAAACACAGAATATTATCAATAAAAATTCTTTATCTAAAATGAAGGATGGTGTAATAATAATTAACTGTGGAAGAGGCGATTTAATTAAAACAGATGATTTAATTGATTATCTTTCTATTGGAAAAATTGGTGGAGTTGGATTAGATGTTTATGAAAATGAAGGAGATTATTTCCTAAAAGATATGTCTAACTCATATATAAGAGATAAAAATTTATCTTTATTAATTTCAATGCCTAATGTTCTTATAACTTCTCATCAAGCTTTCTTTACTTCTGAAGCACTAAATAAAATTGCTAGTGATACTTGTCAAAATATTAATGATATTTTTAATAATGGAACTTGTATTAATGAGATTAAATAAATGTCTTTATTATTATTGAAGCACTTTTTATTTTACTCTTTTATATAATAATTAAATATACGAAGGGGCACGGTTTACCGTGCCCTAGATTTATTCGCAATGTTATTTTATTTTTTCTAGTCCTATTATTACTGATTTTATTTGTGCAATATCAGTTACTGTAATTTCTCCATCATAATTCATGTCTGCTGCCTTTAATTCTGCTCCTGTTAATAATTCTTTTTCGATATAGTGTAGTTTTACTTTTGCTAAGTCTGTAATTGTAATCTCTCCATCTCCATTTATGTCTCCTGTTACTACTAATGTATATTCTATGTCTCCTACTTTTAATTTTGTACCTGTTTTTATAATACTACTATCTTTTAATGGCTTTCCATCTTTATCCATAAATGTTAGTTCTTGGTCAGTTTCTACATTCTTCTTGAAAGTACTGATTGTTGTTTTTTGTGTAATCTTTGAAATGTAGTCTTCTTCTATTTTATAGATTTCTGATGTAATTCCTTCTTCTGAATCATCTGGTTCTTCATCTTTATTTATCCAGTCGACTTTGGCAACTGCTGTTGCTTTGTTTCCTGCAAGGTCTTCAAATTCAAATGTAAATTCTCCATTTTCTGTAAATATATATTCTCTACTAGTTCCATTGTTTGTAACTATTATTTGTTCACTTTCATTTACTAGTTTTGCTACTACTTTGTTTGCAGGTTCTTTTGTACTATAGCTAATTTCTGCTGTTGGTGCAGTTTTATCTATCCAGCTTACTTTTGCTTTGTGTTTTTTTACATCCCAATTATTACTGTCTGAAGAATCTTTATATTCAAATTCAAATTCTCCATTTTCTGTAAATGTGTATTGTTTGCTTTTATTGTTATTAACCATTTCAACTTCTACAGTTTTACCTTCTGTATCAATTATATATGGCTTAATAGTTGCTATAACATCTGTATTGGTTAATTTTGTAATATTATATGTAATATCACTTGCTATAATTGTTGTATCATTTTCTATATAATCTGCTTTTATGCTTTTATATGCTATATTACTTGCTTTATCAAGCATTTTAAATTCATATTCTCCACTTTCTTCAAATGTATATTCTAATGGATTTGTCATGGCTTGTTGTAATTGTCTTAAAGTTTCTTTTTCTGAATCAGTTATTGTTACACTATTACCTTCATTATCAAAGTATTCTTCTCCACTAACTGCTCCATTTTCCATTGTTGTTACATAATTTCCAACTGAAGAAACTTTACCTGTTGTATTTTTATATGTGATTTTTTTGATAACTCCATTTTCATCTACCTCAACTACTTTAAATACATTGTTTGATGAATCTAAATATGAGATATTTTTAACTTTTCCATTTTCAACTTCAATAAAGTTTATCTTTTTATTGTCTTTATCTAATAAGTATACATCTTCACTAATTCCATCTAGTAAAATAACTAATTTTTTATGATCATCTATATCATAATCTATATCTGCTGATGGAATGTCTTTATCTATCCAGTTTACTTTTGCTACAGCTGAACCTTTATTTCCTTTTTCGTCTTCAAATTCAAATGTAAATTCTCCATTTTCATTGAATATATATGTGTCTTTTCCCTCATTGTTTGTAATTGTTATTTTGGTACTCGGATTTACAAGTCTTGCTACTACCATACCATTTGTTGGTTCAGTAGTACTATATGCAATTCCTGCTGTAGGATGAGGATTTTTTGTTATGTCTTGGAAGAAGTTAAATGCTCTTGCAGTAAACCAATTACCATTAGAGGCACGGTCTGCTACTATTTTAACATATTGAACTTCTTTTGGTTGTTCTATTTCAAAACCTTTTGTGTTTTTAATAGCATCTTCGTTTGTATTTGCTTGATTAGTATATGTTATATTTTTTAGATTTTTTAGTTCTTCCCAATTTTCTCCATCCATACTACCATAAATAGTTCCATCTAAGATTTTTCCATTTCCTCCACCACCAGGTACATATTCTACTGCTGATAGATAAACTGATTGATCTAGTTTAACAATAATATAACGTTCTGTGTCTGATCCATTCCATGCTGAGTGCCAATTAGTATTATAGTTTGCATCTATGGCATTTCTTGCATGTCTTCCTTGAGCAGTAGCTTCACTAGAAACTCCCTCTATTGTTAAGTGCGATACTGGTATATATTTTCTTGTTTCTGGTTGATTGTCTTTTGTAAAATTATATGTTGCTACTGGACTTGTTAATTGTGTTCCTGTTGCGCTTTGTCTTATTTGTATAGTTTTATCTCCTGTTAAATCTGGAGAACTTACACTATATAAAGTCCATTTATCTTTTTCTGAATAACGCCATTCAATACCTAAGTTAACTCCTACTATACGATTTTCAAAGTCATTAGCAAATAAGGTTGCTGGAATTGCTCCTTCTGTAATGTCTATTTTGTATAGGTTTTCTTCATCATAGTTTACTCCAACTATATGAACATATATATCATTATCAGCTGTAATACTACTTATTTGTTGTGGTGTTAACTGTAATTTATGTTCTTCTTCTGCAGTAAATGAAACTTCATTCCAAGTTTGTTTTCCGTCTAAGCTATAATCCCAACGAACTCCATTTCCATCGAAACGACTTGATAATACAATTTTTCCTGCATCTGCTCCATCGAATGAAAATGTAGCAATTGTTTTATCTAGCTTTCCTAATAGATAGTTTGCTTCTGTTATTGTAACTGATGGTTGAAGTACTTCAGTTGAAGTATTAGGAAGTTTACTTCCTTCTGTTAAAATTCTTGTTTGTAAAAGTGTAAATCTATATATATTTTCTACACTTGTTAATTTTGGTTTTATTAAATTTGTTAAATGTTGCATTGGTAATGGGAAACATTTTAACTTTTCTGCTAATTCTTCTGCTAAATTATAATAATCGTTTTCTGTTTTGTTTTCACTTGCATTGTATACATTAATTAAACCAACCCACGCATCAATGTTTATAGGTTGTATTTGTAAAGCTTTCCTATATATCTCTTCTTGCTTTGCTAAATTTCCTTCATATACTTTTGCACGCATGACTTCTTCTTCACACTTTACCAAATTTTCATAGTCATTTATTGCCTCTTGTGCTAATACCATATATACTACAGAATATCCTCTACTATAAGTTGCATTTCCCCAACCTAATAACATTCTTTCGCCTTTTTCTGATAATGTCCATCCACTTACGTCATTATCAATTCCCCAATAACCTTTTCCTTGTGTATTTTTTGTATAATATAAAAGGGCTGCGTGTCCTGGTTGACCAATAACTGTTGCAGGTATTCCATGTGTTGTACGAATATTTGAACCTGATTTTGATATACCTCCACAAACTGCTCCAGTTCCAAATTTGTTTCTGAAATTCATCCATACTTTATATAGTTTATAATCTGGAGTACCTCTTGTTACTTTAAATGTATAATTTGGATTATTTTTACCTCCAGGTATAGTAAATTTTGTATCAAATAGACCTATTTTACCAGTTTTTTCTCCATTCTCATTAGTTAATTCCTTACCTGCATTATCATTTTTCTTGTTTACTGCAAATAATTCATTAAAATAACTTTTATTTTCTTCTGCATAATAAATTGCATTACCATAATTTGGCCATACATAAGCCATATATGGATGTGGTGTTAGGTAATTTGTTGTATGATATTGTTCTAATTTATCTTGAACATATGCATTTAACCATAGAATTTCTTCGTCATCTATAGCATTATTCATAATAAAACGCATTTCTTCAACTTGTAGAGATTCAAACCATTTTGTTATATCCCAATTTCCTCCTAATGCATTAAGCTTTCCATTTTCATACATATATTTATATATTGCATAACGTTTAAGAGCGTCTGATTGATTTTCTGTTGCACCTGATTGCATCCATAAGCCAACTCTTTGTGAATGTGTTAAAGAAAGTGAAATTGCCATTTTTTTATACAAATCACCTTTGGTCATATTTGCTGGACACCAGTCATTTTGTATTCTTTGACTATTTGCAAAGTCATTACTATATTCATCATAAAGTCTAGAAAGTTGTGTTAATGAATTATAATAACTTCCACCTTCTGGTGTTCCCCCTAGTATATATAATCTTAGAACATCTAAGTTACTTGTTAACCATACATATGTGTTAGTATTTTGCTCACTTTCACCTAAAAATCTTTTTAAAGCATAATTACCTACTCTATTAATTAGTTCTCTTTTAAGTAGCGTTAATTCATATTCAGGATTTGTTAAATCTGCATTTGCAAATTCTGTTTTGATTTTATTATCTAATTCGTCAATTGATGGAACTAATTCTTCCCCTGGTTCTTTATATGTTTCTTTAATTAATTTAGCATCTACATAAACAGAATGGTCATTTCCATTTGATCCATTATCATTAGCTTCTAATTTTAAAAACTTTGCACCTTTAATATCTATTCTAGCAAATATTGCATTGTCAGCTGATTTAATTACAGATGGATTTTCTTCTGTCTTTAGTTCCCAATTGCTTCCATCTGTTGATGTGTATATGTAAAATTTAACACCATTACCTCTATTACCAGAAGAACTATTTACTCCCATATATGTAGTTAAATAATCATAACCACTATAATTTGTTAAATCATATACTACTTTAGAACTTGCATGTGCCCATATACCCTTTTCAAAACTATACAAAGCACCTTCTACTTTTATTGAAAAATTTGCTCCACTATCTGTTTCATTTAAATGTATAGTTCCCCAACCTGGTTTTGATTGTCTAGTATCATAAGGTATATCTGATAAATAACAAAAATCATTTTCATTAGCTAAAACTGTATAAGTTCCATTCATTATCTTTTCTTGTGTTAATAAAAATATTATTAATAATATAACAAAACAAATACTCGTTCTGAACAAATATCTAATTTTGCTACTATTATTTCTTATATTCTCTTCCATTTTAATAAATCCTCCATTTTTTCCTTTCTACATTTTTTTATGCCTTTAATTGATTTTTTAACATTATTATATTAATTGACCTAAAATTTAGTGTTTACTCTGTTTTGAGTGTTTACCAGTTGTTAATTCCCTTTTACTTTTTTTATTAATAATTTTTATTTTTATAAAATAAGTTGTTGCAATTGCAATTAATATTATTATGCAAAATATTATCATTGTGTTATTTTCTCCTGCTTGTGGTATTTTGTTATTATATATAGAATTGTTATTACTTGTATTATTTCCTGAATTATTACCTACATTGTTACCTATGTTGTTACCTACATTATTCCCTGCATTATTTCCATCATTATTATCTCCTGGTTTTGTGTCTGGTACAGTAGCATTTTTTATAGTGATAACTTTACTTACATTATCTGTTTTTATATCTTCTTTTCCATTTGATGCTGAAATGTCTTTTAATGTTATTGTAATATCTTTTTTACTTTCTTCTTTTACTTTAAAAGTAATTTTGAATAAAGTTTCATCTTTTGTTGCATAACTATTATCTCTATCTGTAGCAAATTTTCCATTTGCTTCATTATATGAAGGTTTAGTCCATTTTCCTTGTGCTTCCATTTTTACTAATTCTAAACTGTTTTTATCATATTCTAATGTTCCTCCTACTGCTATAATCCCTTTTTCATCTTGAATATCTGATAAATTAACATTTACCGTAAATTCATCATTTTTATTATATTCACTTTTGTCTGTTTTTAAATCTACTTTACATTTAGATACAGCATATACATTACTTACTAAAGTAACTATTACTAAAATTAAACTTAATGTTATTATTTTTCTTTTCATAATTTTTCCCCCTTTATTCTAATTCCATTAAATCTACTATCACTAATTTAAGTTGCGCTAAATCAGTTATAGTTATTTTTCCATCATTGTTTATGTCTGCTGCTTTTAAACTAGCTCCTGTTAATTGCTCTTTTTCTATATAATGTAATTTTAATTGTGCTAGGTCTGTTAAGCTAATTTCTCCTGTTCCATCAATATCTCCTGTTACTATTATTGTTAATTGTAAAGTGTCTCCAACTTGTAATGTCATACCTGTCGATAACTTGTCATTTTCTCCAAGTGCATTTCCATTTTTGTCTTTTATTATTATTTCTTTAGAGACTTCTACATTAGTTTTTAATTCTTGAATTGTTGTTCCTGGAACTATTTTTGAAATAAATCCTTCTTCTATTAAGTATTTTTCACTTTTTATTGTTTCTTCTGGTTCCTCTGGTTTTTCTGGTTCCCCTGGTTTCTCTGGTTTTCCAGGCTCTTCTGGTTCTCCTTCTACAGGTGTATCTTTTGGTTGAACTACTGTTTCTCCTCTTTCTACATCTTTTGCTACAACTGCTTTTGATACGAAATTAACATCTATTATATTGTTTGTATTTGTAACTTCATTATAGTTTACTGTGATTTCCATTGTTTCTTTATTTGTTATATCTATTGTTTTTCCACAAACTACTACTGATTCAATTTCATAATCATTGTCCGCTTTTATAGCAATTGTCTTTGTTTCATTTTCTGCTAGTGTAATGATATTTCCTTTTTCACTACTTGCGTTTGTGATTTTACCACCTTTTGAACTTGTGGCTATCACTGCCTTTTCTTTGTTTTGTGTTCCATCATCATCGGTTACTGCAATCATATATGGACTGAATGAGTCACATGTGATTATTAAACCATATTGTGTTACAACACATGGAATTTCTTCAACTCCTACTACTTCATTTTTATCATTTCTAATAAAGTGATATGCTTTGAATGTAACTCCTGCATCTTCTGGTCCATATCCTGCTGGAAATCCAAGTGCTACTCTTAGTCTATGTCCTGTTTTTACAACATATTTTTTACATACATTTAATGATATGTCATAAGTTTGACTTGACTTTATTTCTTGATTTGGAAATTCATTTTCTACTAAATCATCCATTACTTTTTCTTGTTCAACTGTAGTTTTAGTTGCTACAAGTGTTATTCTATTTTTCAATTTATCTGATAATTTTTCTCCACTTGCTGTTGTCCAATCTTTCATTGATAAGTCTTCTTCTTCAAGTAATACTGGTCTTCCAAATACTTCCCAATTACGAGCTTTGTTCATTCTGAAAGAACATCCTATCATGTTGTAAGCACCATATGTTATCTCCATTGGAGCTTTCCCACTATTTTTTCCTACTAATCCAGTAATAGCTATATAATAAGAAGCTTGATCATCTGCATACATTTCACTAAATTTTAAATCAAATGTTATTGTACGTTTTCCATCCCATTGAAAATTTGTTATTGTAGATTTTTCCGCTCCTGTTGCTCCTGATGATGTCATTTTATATCCTACTTCTGTTTCTCCCTCTTTGAATACTAAATCATCAGTATAAGTAACTGATACATGATATGTTGGTCCAACTGTAAGTGTTGCTGTTGGTAATGGTGATTGTTGTTTTATATATGGTTTAGCTTTATATATTCCACTTGGATTATAAAGTCTTCCACTTTGTACTAAAATTTGTTCTTCTGTTCCTTTATATGTTAAACATGTTATATCATGTTCATAATCTCCTGGTGGTACATTAGTTACAGCAAATTCAGTATATTCTGCATTTGCTACTGATATGTATATATGATCACCATTATCTATTATTCCTACATATAATCTTGGGTCTGGAATTAAATATGCCCATTTACTTTCTTGCCATATTTGATCTCCAGGTTTATATTGGCTAGATTTCATCATAAGATAATATCCGTCTTCTGCTGCTCCATTATAACCTTTTCCATTATAACTTATAGAATAATCTCCTGCTCTATATTCTTCTGTTTCTGTTCCTTCTTTTTTATATTTTACAACTAATCCATCTTTGTTTGTAACTGTATCAATTCCATAATCTTCTATTTTTAGTTCTGGATATTCAAATTTATAATTACCTGCTGATTCTACTTCTTCTATTGGGAAATGTTCTACATTCATAGTAACAGCTCCAACCAATAAATATCTTGTATTTTCAAATCCCTCTACAATATTGTTTCCTGGTTCTTCTTCTTCATTATCTGAAGATGTATGTGCACGTACATAAGGATCATCTATTGTACAATCTACTGCATACCAAACTTTTTTTAGTTGTCTTTCAGTAGATTCTACATTTTCTTCTATTTGTACATAGTTCCACATATGTGCTTCTGTTGCTTCTCCTTCTGTTGTGTGTGCCCCTTGTACAAGAATACATGTTATTCCTAGTTTGTCTAATATAGTTTTAAATGCTCTTGCATATCCTTCACATACACTTTGTTTTTTTACAAGTGTACCATATGGTGTTGATAAATGTGATTCATTTCCTGGTGTACAATCATCTTCTAATCTATAAGACGTATTATAAATTATCTCATTGTGAACATATTTTATTTGTTCTGTTGTAAGATTTTTTCCTTCTTCTACTGTAATATTTCTTGCACCTGTTACTATTTCATTAACTCTATTATTAAATTCTCCAATTGCACTTTCTACTTCTTGTGTGTTTGTAAATCCTTCTATATAATAGTCATCATATCTTCCAGCTCCAATATAAGCATGATACTCTCCTTCTGCATCTTTTGTTACTCTTATGGTTATAGCTGAAAAATTAACATAAAAAATTTCTGGATGATCTGCATAAAATGCATATCTTGCTGCATACATTGCATCCATTAATTCTTTATTTCCATTACTATATTTTTCAAGTTGTGATTGTGTGATATGACCATTTGCAGTAAGATCATAATCTTCTGTTCCTGTTTTTAAAATTCCTTTAACATACATATCATACATTCCATTATAAATATTTTTTGATAATTCTGTAAGTTGCTTATAATGATATTTAGTATCATTATTATGTGGTATATTGTCCTCAGCATATACAGATTTGTTAAATGAAATAAAATAGAATTGTGATATACATATTGTTGTTAATAATATTACAATAATTATTCTCTTTAATTTCATCTTTTTTCCTCCTTTTAAATTTTTTATAAATTATACATAATCTATTTTTTATAGATTATCTTATGCTATCTATTAATTTTGTAGGTTGTCATAATAAGTTAATTATAGCATAAATATGGCAACTAAGCAAGACTTTTACATATTTTCCATCATTCTTTTATTTAAGCTTTAGATAGAAGAAACAAACCTTTACTAATTAATACTATAGCAAAATTATCTTGTTTTCTCAATATAGTATATATTAATTTATTTTGCTTTTGTTTACGCATACTCTTATCTTAGCTTATTATTAAATTTTTGTTACAATTTTTTACTATTTTTGTGTTTTATATATAAAAACTTCGCATAATAATTAGTTCCGTAGCCTTATTTAATTTTAATACTTACAAAAACAGATGCCTTAATGGCATCTGTTTATAAATTTTCTAATCATCTCTTTCTCTACTACTAAGCATTAATACTAATCTTAACAAATTTAACATTGATGATATAAGGCTTGCGATATATGTCATTGCAGCAGCACTAAGAACTTTTTTTACACTATGTTCTTCTTCTGTATTTATTAATCCTAAATTGATTAGTTGCTCCTTAGCTCTTTTTGACGCATCTAATTCAACTGGTAATGTTACTAATTGAAATAATGCAGTTGCAAATAAAATTATAATAGATAGTTTTAAATATCCTGTAACACTAGCAAACAAAGAGACTATTAATCCAAAATATCCTAAATATGATATAAAGTTTACTATTGGAACTAATGCACTTCTGATTTTAAAAAAACTATAGTTTTCTTTATCTTGTATTGCATGCCCACATTCATGCGCAGCTACTGCTATTGAAGCAATAGATGTTCCATCATAAATGTCTGAAGATAGTTTTATTAATTTTTTAGTTGGATCATAATGGTCTGTTAAATTTCCATTTGTCTCATAAATATCAATTTGTGAAAGTCCATTAGAATCTAAAATATTTCTTGCTACCTCTCTACCTGTAATTTTTTTTATATTTCTTATTTTCCTATATTTAGAATATGTTGTGTTTATTTTTATTTGTGCATATAAAATTAATATAAATCCTACCACTACTAATAAAATAGTTGTTATATTATCATATCTCATTATCCAATAATTCATTTTATCATCCTTCTTTCTTAAATATTATAATATGCTAATTTTTCTATCTGCTTTTATTTCCTTCAAAGATTTGTACAAAAAATAATAAACTTAAATTTCTATTTCAATACATTCTGGTTCAATACTAATGTACTATATAAAAATAAAACATCTTGATTTTTAAATTCAATATAATTATCTAACAAATTGCTAAACATATATCTAAGGTCTATTAATGTGATTTTTTGATAATTTTGTACTAATAGTGGAGCTAAACTGCTTCCATAAGAATCTCTAAATATTATTAGTTCTTTTTGTTTTTTTGCATTTGGATTTTCTATATAAATTAGTGGAGTTGCTCCTGATAAATATATATCATATTTATCTTTAGAATTACTTTGATCATATATAGTACCGATTTCTTCCTTTTCATAATTATATGTTTTACAATTTTCTATCATTTCATTTGTTAAAATATACATTTCATCTGGATTTACATTTACTCCTAATTGTCCATAATATGTACCATAAAATTCTCCTATATTTGTTTTTATATAATTTTGTTCTTCTATATTTTCGTTTTTCATACTAGTTTGTACTTTCTTTACTACTTTTTGTAATTTTTCTTGTCTCCAATGTAAGTCTGTTCTATAATAATCATTTAGTTCTAAATCATTCCAAATGTCAATGTATTGAATGCATTCTAACTTTTCTGATGCAATTTGCTTTAATCTAGTATAATCAATTTTTAAGTGTTCATCATCTTTTAAGTAATAATTTTTATCTGGAATTATTGCATAATATACTTTCATTTCTTGCAAATATTTTTCATAAATTTCTTTTATTTTATCTACGGATTTATTTACATTTTCCTCTTTTAATGGATATTCTATTTTATAGATTGCTCCATTTTTCTCAAACATTCCATTATTATCTTTTTGTCTTAATATATTAATACTAAAAAATGATTTTATTGCTCTAAATGTATCTCTTACTACAAATTGGTCTACTGTATACTTTTCTATCCTTTTACTTACTTCTCCTTTTATTAATGTTTTTAATGTTATTTCCGGAAATTGTGCTAGTTTTCTTCTTTCAGTTATTGATATTTCTTGGTCTTGTTTTAATATATTTACTAAAAATAATATCATCAATATTACAATAAATCCTATAGTAATAACAACATTTCTAGTTTTGTCCTCCACTATAACACCTCCTAAAACCTAAAATATAAAAATGGACTAAATGAGCCATCTATAATATAGCTTGTACTTATAATTAAAATAAATAATAACAATATTGGTTCTATGCAGTTGATAAATTTATGTGTTTTTTCTGTACTTGCTATGTTTCTTAGTATTGGTGTAGAACCAATTATACTTACTGATATAATAATAAAATAACTTTTTAAGTAGTATATACTTTCTTTTGAAGCAAATGATATATTGTTTATTCCAAATAGACCTCCTATGTTTTGTAAAATGTTAGTAACACTGTCTCCATTAAATATAATAAAACTAATCATTACAATTAATAATGTATATATTCGTGCTAAAATTTTAGGAGTCTTTTTTAAAATCTTTCCTAGAAATATCTTTTCTATAATTAATAGAATCCCAAAATATAACCCCCATATCACAAAGTTCCATGCAGCTCCATGCCATAATCCTGTTAATATCCACACAATTAATAAATTTCTAAACCATTTTATATTACTTACCTTATTTCCACCTAATGGAATATAAATATAATCTCTAAACCATGTACTTAAAGATATATGCCACCTTTTCCAAAAGTCTGTAATACTTGTTGCTATATATGGATAATTAAAATTTTCCAAGAATTCAAATCCTAACATTTTACCTAATCCAATTGCCATATCAGAATAACCTGAAAAATCAAAGTAAATTTGTAGCATTCCCGAAATTGCATATAACCAATAATGAAGTACACTAATCTCATTGCTTCCTAAAACTATAGTATTTAGCTCTCCTAATACATCTGCAATTAACACTTTTTTTCCTAGTCCAATAATAAATCTTCTAACTCCTAAACTAAATTTTTCAATTGTATAGTTTCTTCTTTCTATTTGTTCTTCTATTGTGGTATATCTTACAATTGGTCCTGCTATTAATTGAGGAAATAGTGAAATATACATTGCAACTTTTAAAATATTTTTCTGGACTTTTGCCTCTCCTTTGTATACATCTATTAAATAGCTGACCATTTGAAAAATGTAAAAAGATATACCAATTGGAAGTGCTATATAAATAAAGTGTATTTTATTTGATACTATTAAGTTAATGTTTTCTATAATAAAGTTAATATATTTGAAATACATAAGTATGCCTACTATAGTAACTATTGAGAGTATTAGAAATAACTTTGATTGCTTCCTATACTTATCTATTAAAATTCCAAATATATATGTAATTATTATTGAACTTATCATTAACCATACATATTTAGGTTCTCCATAAAAATAGAATAATAATGATGCTATTAGTAATATTATATTTTTAAATTTGTTTGGTATCATGTAATATATCACCAAAGTAATTGGTAAAAAGTAAAATAAAAAAGTAATGCTAGTAAATACCATGTTTCCCCCTTTTCCACTCTCAAAGAGTACTATTTGCTTTTGCCAATTTAAGTTTCCGAATGTAAATGAAGAAATCTTAAAGGCAATAGCGATTATAGCCTTTTATATACTAGGAAAGTTTATTATCTATTGTTGAATATATACTTGTTGATAAAACTTTCCTAGTATATAAAATAGTATCGCCATAAAATAGACTATTTTCTATTTATACTGGCGATAGTTCTTATTTTAACTATTATTTTAGTACATTTCTGGTGGTAATTCTATTTCTTCAGTTTTTTCATATTCTTGTCCTACTGTTCCAACTAATGTCTTAAATTTTTCATATATTGGCTTTGCAACTTCTTCACTAGACATAATAAGACATACTACATTTCCACTACTTGTTGTGTAAACTTTTTCTGCTGAAACACATATCCATTTCCTATAGTCTACTTTATCTTTTATTGTCTCTGCAATTTTATTTGCGTTTACCCCTTCTTTTACTGTTAAAAGTACAAATGAATACGCTTGAGAACTAATCATTGGCTCTGATACAACAAGATATTCTAAGTCATTACCATTGTCAAGTCCAGTAAATGATTTTACCATTACATCATCTTTTATATCTATTACTTGTGTTTGAGCACTATCTGGTACCAAATTTTCTTGACCTTCATATGCTTTATTAATTAAGCCTTCTAAATCTTCTGCACTATTAATTTTTTCTACTTGTTTCTCGTCTTTTGGTTTTGTTAAAATGACTACTGCTAAAACTACTACTATTACAAGAATTATTGATACTATTGCTATAATTATTTTAGTTGATTTATTCATATGTTTCTCCTCTCTTTTTATAATATATTTATATTATAATTTAAAAATAGTTAATTATCAACTGTTTTTATAAATTGTTATTTTTTTCCTAAAATTCTTTATAAATATGAATAATCATATATTTTTTTATTTTAATATACCTCTAATTTATAGGCGGACATTTAGTCCGCCCATAAATTATGTTCCTATCTCGCAATATATTGTTGTTCCACTATTTATAGTAATTCCTTCTTTTGGAGTTTGATTTGTTATTATCATTTCTGAAATATCTATTCCTTCTTCTACATTTATTCTCATTTGTAGTCCTAAGTCTTTTAATATCTTTTCTGCTTCTTTTAAATTTATGTTTGTAATATTAGGTACTGTTACTTCTGTTACTGGTTCTAATTCTTCTGCTTTGTCCTTTTCTAATTCTAAATATGGTAATACTTCACTTAGTATTTGTGAACCAATTGGTGCTGCTACACCTCCTCCTTGGGTAATTATAACAACACAAATTAAGTTAGCTGTTCGAACACTAGTGAGTTACAGATAACTTATGCAGTTGCCTAGTAGAGCAACTGTATACCTTAAATTGCTTTTGCCTTTAGTGCTAACACATTATTATTCTCTATGTATTCTAAACATCTTTTAAACTCATCTTCAAACTTAAATTTTATAATTATATCTCCATTTTCTTTTACATATATACAATCTATTAATTCCATCATTATATCTC
>CAOKRJ010000026.1 GCA_948471115.1 uncultured Clostridium sp. | reverse complement strand
CACAAAAACCTCCTTCTTTCAAGACTTTTGGTCAAAAAAAGACCGCTTCATTTTTGAAACGGTTTAAAGTTTTTGTGTTGTCTAATTCTTATAATCTTGAAATTAAGTTGCTACTGCATACTGACGTTGTAACTCAGGCTTTGCCTTCGAACAACCTCAGCAATACAAGCATTATAGAGAGTTCGACAAAAACTCGTCTTGGTGCCTTGAACTGGAATCGAACCAGTGACACAAGGATTTTCAGTCCTTTGCTCTACCAACTGAGCTATCAAGGCATGTATGAGAACTGTTGGTTTTCAGTTTACTACTTTTCTAATAATTTATTAAATATAAAAAATAAAAAAATGGCGACCTGGAACGGGCTCGAACCGTCGACCTCTAGCGTGACAGGCTAGCGTTCTAACCAACTGAACTACCAGGCCGTAAAAAAATGGTGGGCGCAATAGGGCTCGAACCTATGACCTCCTGCTTGTAAGGCAGATGCTCTCCCAGCTGAGCTAAGTGCCCATTTTCTTTCGACATTAATTATTATACGTAATTTTTAGAAGAATGTCAATACTTTTTTAAAAATTTTTTATATTTTTAAAAATTTTTTATATTTTTTGTATAAGTGGTTACAATTCACAGCCCAAACAAAATATTAAAGCAAGAGAGGTTTTTAACTATAATTTCCTTAATTTTGATACTTTTGATTTATATTTTATTTAATCAAGTTCTCCACTCAGTATCTCTTCTAATGTAGATGGCTTGCAAAGACTCAGAATAACTATTGTTACATTAGCTTGATTCATTAGTGTTAATTCTAATGCTTTCACTCTTCATTAGTAATACTTCCTATAATCTTATCTTTTTCTATTTTATATATTTTCACTATTTTTATTTTATTTTCTAAATATTCATTTGATTTTACATGTATCTTTATATAGTTTGTTGTATATCCTTTGTAATATTCTCCTTCCTTTTCTTCAAATAACACTTGTACTTTTTTTCCAATATAATAATTATTATATTTATTTTGCATTTTGCATGATAATTCTATTATTTTTTTGCTTCTTTATTCTTTTATTTTATTAGAAATTTGATTTGGCATTTTTTCAGCAACTGTTCCTTTTCTTTTTGAATATTTGAATGTATGTATTTTATAAAATGCTATTCTTTTTAAAAATTCATATGTTGTATAAAATTCATTTTCTGTTTCTCCTGGAAATCCCACTATTATATCTGCTGTTAATAACAAATTTGGATATGCTTTTCTTAAAATTTTTACTCCTTTTTCAAAGTCCTGTGTTGTATATTTTCTATTCATTCTCTTTAAGGTTTCATCACATCCACTTTGTAGTGACATATGAAACTGATTACATATTTTCTCAAGTTTTCTCAAATCTTTTACGAATCTTTCTGTTAATAGTTTTGGCTCTAATGAACCAAGCCTTATTCTTTCTATTCCATTAATTTTATTTATTTCTTTTAGTAAATCTATTAAATCTAATTCTTTATTAAAGTCTGTTCCATAAGATGCAATATGTATTCCTGTAATAACTACTTCTTTTATCCCTTTTTGGGATATGTCTCTAATTTCATTAACTATATTTTCTATTTTTCTACTTCTAACTCTTCCCCTTGCATATGGAATAATACAATAACTACAAAAGTTGTTACATCCATCCTGAATTTTTATAAATGCTCGTACTTTTTCTGTATATGTAGTTTTACCAAAATCATTATATTCTTTTTGTTCATTTATATCTGATACTATTACTTGCTTTTCTTTATATCCTTTTACATATTCTACAATATCATTTTTTTCATTATTACCAAGTATTAAATCCACTTCGTCTATTTTTTCTAATTCCTTCTTTCCTACTTGAACATAACAGCCAACTATTACTAATGTTGAATTTGGATTAATTTGCTTTGTCCTTCTTAGTATTTGTCTAGACTTTTTGTCTGCTATGTGCGTTACAGTACATGTATTTACAATATATATGTCTGCCATTTCTTCAAAGTTTACTATTATATATCCATTATCTATAAATTTTTGTTTCATTGCATTTGTTTCATATTGATTTACCTTACAACCGTAATGTAAAGAAAGCTACTTTCTTTTTTGTTTTTTTCATTTTATAACTCACTTTCATTATTTCTATCTTAATATTTTTTTTCCATCTAATATATCTAAATTATCTAATGCTTTTCCAGTTCCTAATGCTACACAAGATACTGAGTCTTCTGCTATCATTACATTTATTCTTGTTTTTTCTTGTAATAGTTTATCTAGCCCATTAAGTAAACAGCCTCCACCTGTCATATATATTCCTTTTTGGCTTATGTCTGCAATCAATTCTGGTGGCGTTCTTTCTAGTACTGAATGTACTGCATCTACTACTTGCATTGCTGGTTCTATTAATGCTTCCATCATTTCGCTTGAATGAATAGTTATTGTAACTGGTAGGCCTGATGATAAATCTCTTCCTCTAATGTCCATTTCTGCATCTTGTACTTCTGGATATACACTTCCTATGTTTATTTTTAAGTCTTCTGCTGTTCTTTCTCCTATTATTACATTAAATTTCTTTTTAACATATTTGATTATTGCTTCGTCAAATTTATCTCCAGCAACTTTTAAAGAGGTACTTACTACTGAACCTCCTAATGATATTACAGCTATATCTGTAGTTCCTCCTCCAATATCAACTATCATATTCCCACATGCCTTTGATATATCTATTCCTGCCCCGATTGCTGCAGCTATCGGTTCTTCTATTAAATATACTTTTCTTGCTCCTGCTTGTCCTGCCGCATCTATAACTGCCTTTTTTTCAACCTCTGTAACTTGTGAGGGAATACATATCATTATTCTTGGTGAAAATATTGTTTTTCCACATATTTTAGTTATGAAACTTTTTAACATTTTCTCAGTAACTGTATAATTAGAGATAACTCCATCTTTTAGTGGTCTTGTTGCTACAATACTTCCAGGAGTTCTTCCTAACATTCTTCTAGCTTCTTGTCCTACTGCAAGAACATCTTTTGTATTATTATCAACTGCGACAACTGATGGCTCTCTTAAAACTATACCTTTTCCTTTTACATAGCCAATTACAGTTGCTGTTCCTAAATCTATGCCTATATCATAACCCCCAAAACTAAACATTATAAATCCACCTTTCAAATATACGTTTTTAAATAACTGGTTTATATTTTACAGTTACAAATTGTATTAATTATATTGTATATTTTATCTTTTTTCAATATATTTTTACATTTTTTGTTGTTACTGCCTTTTTGCTATTAATGCTTTTATTTTTATGCCTTGATCACTAAACATTTTTTCATGCTCTGTAACTATATTATCTTCAAATATTGGTTCATTATGCAAGTCAAATGTTTTATTTATAATCTTAAATTCTGAGTTCTCCAAATATATTATACTATCTTTGAATAATTCATTATCATCAGTTTTAAAGAAAATTTCGCCTCCTTCTACTAGAAATTCTTTATATAATGATAATTGTTTTGTATTTGTAAGTCTCTTTTTTCTATGTTTTGGTCTTGGCCAAGGATTGCAAAAATTAATATATATTCTTTCTATTTTATCTTTTGTATCCATGAATAATAATATTCTTTCTATATCATGTCTTACTAATTTTATATTTTCTATTTCTAACTTTTTTTCTTTATATATGACTTCTATATTTCTTTTTGCTAATCCTAACATTGCATCAACCATATCAATTGCAATATAGTTAATATCTAGATTTTTTGATGCTAATTGTGCTATAAAAGTTCCTTTACCACAGCCAAGTTCCATATGTATTGGATTACCAGTATTTGTAAATGCAGTGTTCCATTTTCCTTTGTAATCTTCTGGATTATCAATATAAAATGCACTTGCTTCTAATTCTGGGCGTGCCCATTTTTTAAACCTAATTCTCATCTTTTTTCCTTTCATCTGTCGTATTATAGCAGATTTTATTTAAGAAGACAATAGGTTAATTTATTTTACACTACATTTTTTTCTTCATGTTCGTGTTCATATTTTAGTTTAGTAGCCATTCCCCCTCTAATATGTCTTTCTGCTTTGTTTTCGTCCAAAATTTCTCTAACTTTTAATGCTAGTATGGGATTTATCTTTAGTAACCTTTCTGATACATCTTTATGTACTGTTGTTACTTTTCGTAACGATAGAATTGATGTCGTTAAAATTTGTAATAACTGTTGGCGTACTACCTATTTCATTTAACAGTTTAAGTCTTACTTCTACATTTGAATCACTATCTACTTCAATTACATCTATAATTGTTTTTAACATTACATTTGTAATTGTTTGATTATTTAATATGTCATCAACTGTGCTAATTGTTTTTGATAGTTCTTTTTCTAATACATCTTTTTCTTTTATTTCTGATGTGATTAATTTTAATTCTCCTTCTAGTCTTGCAATATCTTCATTTAATGGATTGGTATATTTTTTTAGTTCTTGTATATTGATTACTTCGTTTTGAAACATTTCCATATATTTTTGTTTTTTTACTGTTACTTTTTCTATTTCTTGTAGTAGACTTTCTTCACTTCGTTCATTGTTTTCTCTTAACGCCGTTATCTTTTCAAACTCTTTTTCAACTGCCTTCATAAAATTCTTTTTGTTTGAAATAATGCTTTTTAAATATTCTTTTATAGCATTTAAAAGTTCTTCTTCATCAATAACGGTTGTGTTTGGGCAATGATTTACCCCCATTGAGTTTCTTCCACTGCATACCCATCTTATATATTCTGGTCCATCTGCTGTATATTTTCTTTTTATTCTTCTAAATGAATAACCACAATGTTTGCAATAGATAAGAGTACTAAATACATATTCTGTTTTTTCTCTTTTGTTGTTTAACTTAAATTCATTCGACCTTTGGGCTAAAATATCTTGTGCTCTGTTAAATAATTCATCTGATATGATTCTCATTTCTGGTCTTTCTACTACAATCCATTCTTCTTCTGGTAAGTCCTTTCTTGTTCCTGTTATAAAGTCTGTTACTTCTGATTTCTTATTCGTTACTCGTCCTGTATAGATTGGATTTTTAAGCATTCTTACAATAGAGGTTTGTACCCATTTGGATTTTGTTTTTTTCGTTCTTATTCCTCTATCATTTAAGTACCATGCAATTTTTGTTGTTCCACTTCCTTTATATACATAGCTTTCAAATATTTCTTTTACGATTTTTGCTTCTTCTTCGTTTATTTTTAAAGTATATCTTTCATCTGGTATTTTATCATAGCCAAAAACAATATTAGGTACTCGTCCTCTTTTTGCAGTGATGTCCTTTCCAAATTTAACCCTTTTAGACATATTGGCACTTTCTTGTTGTGCCATTGCTCCTAAAATAGTTAGTATAAATTCTGAACCGCCTTCCATTATTTCTCCATTGTTTAAGAAATCAACTTCAATTCCATAAGATTTTAATTCTCTTATACTTTGTAATAAATCTACAGTGTTTCTAGCAAAACGGCTAACATCTTTTACTACTACTTTATCAAACTTCTTTGCTTTAGCATCTTGCATCATTGCCTGAAATTGTTTTCTGTGTTTTATTTGCTTTCCTGATATTCCTTCATCTGCATATAGCTTGTACAATTCATAATTATTCTTTTTAGTAAATTCGTTAAAGAATTCTATTTGCTTTTCTAATGAATCTATTTGTGCTTCTTTTTCAGTTGAGACTCTACAATATGCTGCAATCTTCATAACATCACTACTTTCTACTTAATTATTATGTAATAGTTGATCAACTAACTTCTCTATATCATTATTTACGCTTTTATCTATTGCATGTAATGATACTCCCTCTTTATACAATACATATAATAGTGTTTTTGCTCTTGATACAGCTACATAATTTAACATTCTTGATTCTTCATCATTAACACTGTCAACATCACATAATATTACTACATTACATTCTAACCCTTTAAATTTTCTTATTGTTGAAAATCTTATATATTCGTTTGTATTTTCTCTATTATTATATTCTCCAATTATTTCTATTTTTGTTGACATATCTTCTAAAAAATTTCTACCTTCAAAAACACTATATTTATAAGGTCTCTTAGATAAAATTACTACTTCGCTATTTCTTATTCCTTGACTTTGTAAATTTTTAATAATATTTCTTACTTCATCTTGTTGATTATTATTATATCTATATGTTATTTTTTGTACATCATTTCCATAAATATTCTCATTTGTACTTTGCTCAATATTAGTTAATTCATAGTTGAAATTAGAAATTTGCTTTGTGTTCCTACAATTTTTTGTCAGTCTTGTTATCGTAGGTCTTATTTCATTTTTTATATAATGTAGCAATTCTTGTAGTTCTGTATTATTATATAAATTTTGTTTTTCATCTACGCACATATACCAGCTTCCATCTTTAAGTCCACCATTTAATATTTTTTCTAAGCATTTAACATATGTACTATTTAATATATCTTGTGCTTCATCTATTAACATCACATCATATTTTTCATTATTTATTTGCAAAAAATCTTGTGGCACTTCTTCTTTAAAATACTCCTCTGTATTTTTTATTGCATATTCAGTTTGTGCCATTTTTAGTTGTTCTAACATATATGCATGTAACGTTGATATTCTTATATTTTCTTTTATTGTGTTATTTAAGTTACCCAACATATTGTTTAAATATTGACTAAGTGATTTGTTATAACAAACAAATATAACTTTATACCCTAGAGCAGCTAACCTCAAAGTTTGTTCATATAATAGGACTGTCTTTCCTGTACCTCCTGTACCTTTAATTATTATCCTATCATTTTCTATCATTTTATCCAAAATTTCTTTTTGTTCTTCTGTTAATTCTATTAAAGTTCTTAGAGTTTCTTCTAAATCAAATGATAGACTTTTGGCATAACCTAAATTTCCTCTCAAAATAATTGTAATTTTGTCTATCATTGTTTTTGTTAAATTTGTTTTTGATTGTAAATATTTAGCTTGATATTTTTCATTATAATATAAAAATACATTATAAATAAACTCTTTTATATCATATTCCTTTAATTTTTTAGTATTTATCAGTTCATTCGAATTGATATCTGGACCCTCTGCTTCAAAATATGTATCTGGAATAACTACAGCACATGCGAACAAGATATTTTCTTTATAAAATTCATTTTTCATTTTTTCAATTAAATAATTTCGTAAAGAATACATATTATCAGATGCTTGTAAAAAAGGATTTTCTATTTGATTTTTATGTCCATTTCTTGCTTCTACATTCCATATTCCATTTTCTCTAGTTACTTTCCCTCCTTTTACTTCTAAACATAAAATTCCTCTTTTACATATTATAACAAAATCTATTTCTCCCTGTATCTTTTTTATATGTTTAGACAACCCTAAGGAATATATAACGATATAATCATCTGGCAATTTTTTTAATTTTTTAAATACTTTTTTCTCAGCATAACTCGCCTTTTTAGGTAATTGTTCTGGAATCATTTTTGCCATTTTCTACTAACCCCTTTCCTTTTTTAGTCTAATTTTATTAAACTTTTTATCTTCATATTGCATCATTTTTCTAAATTATTTTCCACCTTTTATATACATTATTATTCAGGATATGCACTATCTCTTTTTTATCGTTCACCTGTTTCTTCATTTTCGTTCTGTTACATTTTACTATATCATTTGCAAAAAAGCAAGAATAAATACACAAAAAAAAGCATACCTATTGGCATGTTTTCTTTTATATACCTAACAATCTTATACTGCTTATTTCTCTAATTAATATCTTAATATTCCTTCCTTACACAATCTGCCCTCTTCATAATATTCTAACTTTACTTGTTGCTTTTTTATGTTTATATCGTAAAATATTCCTATTGCATATCTACAAATATGTCGGGGTAATTCTTCATATTATAGCCCTATTATTTTTTACACTGGTATTATATTTAGCAAGTCTTTTATTCAATTCTTCTCTATCTAACCTTAATTGTTCTCTTCCCAAATCAGTAATTATGTCTCTTCCTTTATCAATTCTTTTTATCATTCCTAAATTCCATAGTCTAGTTATAGCAAATCCAATTGTAATTTGAAATTTATTTTCTTCCTCTTTTGTAACTAATAGTATTCTTCTTTGTTCATTTATTATCGATTGTCTTGAATATTCTATGTTATTTCTCATATTATTCAATATTTCAATAGATAAATCTTCAACATTTGGTATAGCCATAATTTCTCCTTTATTTACTACTTATATATTTTTGATTTCTATTTTTAGGTTGTTCTGGTATTGTCATTTTTAATTTTCCATTTTTCAAAAGTGGATTAATATATTTTTCTCTAAAGTTTCTTGCATTTTTATATCCACAATATTCAAGTATTTCTTTTAAAGTTTTTGCTTCATTACAAAAATCAAGTATAAAATTTTCCTGTGCGTTTCTTGTGTGTTTCTTGTGCGTTTCTTGTGCATTTTTATTTTCTTGTGTTAAACTGTATAATTCTTCATCAGTCTTTCTATAAAAAATAACCATAAAGCCATTTTTTCTTATTTCAAACTTTACTTTAACATCTGCTTTTGCACATACTTCTGTAATTCTTCTAAAACCAGAACCCCATTTTTCAATATCTTTTGATAAATATAAAGTATTTGCTATTAATGGATTTCTTGGAATAGATCCTTCTCCTTTAATAAAATCTTCTGGTTTATATCCTTCTGGAAATTCTCCAGGATTAAATATCTCTACTCTATCTTTATAGATTGCTACTTCATTACTCTTTGGATTTTTAAAATCTCTGTGTATAAGTGAATTTATTATTGCTTCTCTTATTGCTTCTAAGGGTATTTCTGGTATTTCTACTCTTTCCATTCCACCACTTTTGAAATTGACAGGCCATTTTATATTTTTTCTAATATATCCTTCTCCTGTTTCTATTAGTTCAAAAATATTTCCAAAAACTTGATCTATATCTAGAAAAGTTAATTTTGTTTCTGTTGCAAAAATAGCCATTTGCATTTCAAGTTTTGCTTCTTTTGCAAATAAGATATATCCTGCATTTAATAATTCATTATTCTTATTTACTAAAGATAGTTTCTTTAATATTTCTTCTTTATTTGTATATGGAAAATTGATTCTTTTTGCTTTTCTACCCTTTTCTATAAATTCTTTTAATAATTCTTCATCAATATCCTCTATTGTATAATCAGATACTTTGCTTTCCCATTTACCTATTTCGTTTTCATCTTTTAAAATTATTTTTCTTATTTCTCTCATTGAAAGTTGTCTATCTTCATCTCCAACTCTCATATAAGCTCGTCCAAAAGCCAAATAAGGAATGTCGTCTCCTTCAAATTCAACTAATATACAGTCTTTGTCGTTTAATTTAACTTTATTCACAATTGGATATATCTTTGGCTCTATATTTTCAGATATTGCTTTTGAAACTTCTCTTATTGTTTTACTTGATACATCTTGTCCAATGATTTCTCCATTATCTTTTATTCCAAAATATAGCTTTCCGCCTTGATGTTTATTTAATATTGAAACTATAGAAATTATAGCTTCTTTTAGTTCTCCTGTTGTTTTCTTAAATTCTATCACTTCATTTTCTAAAAAATTTATATTTGCCATAAAATTATTCTCCTACATAAGTTTCTCTTTGTTCAAATTATAGCACAATTTATTTAAAATTTATAGTACTTTTCTAAATTTCTACAATTCAATTTCTTCATCTTCAATACTATAAGAATTCTGAAAAGGATTTGAATTGCTATAATCGAATTTTATCTTCTCATCATTCTCTGCTAAATTATAAGCTAATACTCCAGCCATAGCTTGTACCATTTGTTCTTCTGTATTAGGATTAATAAATGTAATATTCAAACTCTTTTTCAAAATTCTCACCAACTTTCTTTTAATACTATTTAGAAAATTCAAAAAATATAACTTTTATTTTTAAAACTTTTTATATTAAAAGATTATCATGCCTCCTTCCATTGTTCAATGAAATGATTTTGAAAGTATTTTGGAATATAAAAAAAATAACCCACTATACAATCAAAAATTGCTAGTGAGTACTCCATAACCTTTTCACTTTTGTAATAAATAACTTAATTCCCTATGTATGTATTCTTATTAGTATCTTAATAGATTTTTTCTATAATAATAATCTAAATGGCTTGCTATTTATGTGTTTTTAAGTGTTTTATATTAACACTTTCCTGCGTAAACATTACTATATTTGATTTTTTAAGGCATACTAATTCTAAAAATCTTTTTAATAAAATCTAAATATATAAAAACCAAATTAAATTTATATAAAATACATAATTTTAACTTGGTTTGATAATAAAATATAACTACTAATAGCAAAATATTAGTATGTCTTAAAAATACTTCTAAAAAAATCTAATATTCTTTTTACTAAATTTTGTTCTTTTATTTCTACTAATGCTAATTCATTAGCATTATCTACTTTTTTTATTATATTATTTTTAAAAATATCATTTGAATTATATTTCTCTCTTTTTTCTTTCTCTAATTTTGCTTGATTTTGTTTTAATAAATCCTCTAAGACCTTTTTTTGTTTTTCCGTTGCAAAATAATCTCTAAATAAAATAACCATTATTGTTTCTGCTTCTTTTGATATATTTTGTTTACTTAAATCAATCTTAGTATTAATTTTAAATTTATATTTTTTATCTTTATTTTCCTCAAAAAAATCTATTTTTTCTTTTGGAATCTTAGAATATTCTTTATAAGAAAAATGGCTTATTATTTCTAGTACTTCTACATAAGCTTTACAATACTTTTCATTCATCTTTTGTTAGTCCCTCCATATTTTTTTCGTTAGTGTTGTCGTATGCTTGTACTTCTTCAATATTAACTCCATCTTTTATTGCCTTTGATACAATTTCCTGTATAGAAATATTCTGTTTTCTTTCATTTATATATTGTAACATTTCTGATAAATCTGCATTCATGCTCCTTATTAAATCTTCTTTTCCTGGATTTTTTTCAAGTAATCTATTGTAAATATATTGAATAACATCAAACGTACTATTTCCATTTGGTGTAATTAGCTTAGATAATTTCTCTACCTTAATATCATGGTTTTCTTTTCCTTTTATGTCAAAAGTTGAACCAAATCCATGAATTTCTTCACTAAAAAAATCTTCTCCTTCTTGTGCATCAACTAATAAATATATTTCATCTTTAAATCTTTTTTCTAGTGCATCATATACAGCTGTAGTTTCTATTATCTCATTACTACTAAAATCTTTTATTGAAAAATACTTCCTATACCCTTCTGGAATATCACATATCTTTAACTTTTTAAACTCATAAATAAATGAATTTTTTATTCCAAGTAACCCTTTTCCTCCTTTTGATAAACAAACTCTTGGTCTATCGTTAACCATTTTAGAAGCATCTCCAACCTGTGCTTTTAATCCTTGTTCTTCTATTGAGGATAAGTTACTTTTCTCTGTAAAGTGAAAATACGAATTATTTATATCTATATCTTCTATATTTATTTGCTTCATTATTATCTCCTATTTCACATTTTTTCTTCTTTTGTATTATACCATCATTAAATTTTTATTACAATCATTTTTATTTAATTACAAATTCCAACTTCACAACAGGATTTCTCCCTGCTAGAAAAACCTTCCTTATTTCAATACTTTCAGGAATCGGGCGATTACTAATCGCCCCTGTATGTCCATTATTTCTACCGTTCTTTAGTGTTACTTCTGTGTGTACTGTACTTTTACTTATTCCATATTTTTTAGCTGCACCTCTTACTGTATCTTTTGAATCTATTATATAATGTGCTAATTCAACAGCACGTTCCTCTATTGAGTAACCTTTCATATTAAAGCCTCCAATTGCGAATACTTTAGTTTAGTTTATTCAACACATATACATATTAGAACTATTTGATTTTTCCTACTTTTTTATTTTCATAATTTTACTTTATAATATTTAATTATTCATTATTTTCAATAATTAAGAAGATTCATATTTGTTTAATTATATAAATTTTCTGAATTTATTTTAAGCGTATTTATCAAATTTTTAGTAGTAGAAATATTCTTATTAGCAATAAAATAAAAATGTACAGAAAAACTAAATAAAAATTAAAAGAAATGTATAAAAATATTTTATCATTTTTAATTGAGACAGTTGAAAAAAATGCAAACACTTGAACATTGAAAATTAAATATTTTCTCTAATTTCAAATATAAATTTTACTTGATATAATTTTCAAGTTAAAATTAACTTGAAAGAAGGAAAATAATGGAAGAAGTAAAAGGAAAACTAAGAATTATGGATACTTTAGGCATAAAAACAAATTTATTAAGAAAATATGGAATTGATAGAAAAACTATCTTCTATGAACAAAGAAAATAAATTCTCAAAAACTTTAATGAAGTTCTGTAGATATGATTTATTAATTATTGATGAAGTTCAGCTATTTGCCTGTAGATAAAAACAGTGCTAATCTCTCTACACCATGTATATTTATTTAATATAACAGAATATCACACAGAACGAAGGACTTAATAGGCATTTCACAATAATATATTTTGCCCAAGTTTTCATGTTTTTGTTAATATAGATTATGATATTTTAATATTTTGCTTATCCATGTTATGATTATTTTCAACATGAGGTTTTTGGTCAGGGTGCTGAGAATCAAAATAAAAGATGTGTCCTCTAGTCTCATCAGTTTCATAATTGTTTTCAAACAAATCATATTTTTCAAACTCTGAACATCTATCAGTACCAAGTTCAATATTTTTTCTATCTTCTAAAGAAATATGTTTTACAAATTTTTTATTAATATCTTTCGCTATTTCTCAAAAACACTTACACTTATATCATACATATACTTTATGTTAATTCCATTTTATATGATTAACACCCTACAAAATTATAAAATGAATGGTTTTGTCATTTACAGAAATGGCATAAAACGCTACGCTATTTATACATTTCTTTTATTGACAAAGTATATTTAAGTCTTACATTTAAGACAGTGTAAAGCTAAAATATATTAATATATGTTGAAAACTTATTTTACTTTTACATTACAATTCACTATTAAAAATTTTAATAAATAAGTATTGTTATATTTAAATTGTAGTGATATAATATGAAAGGATTTTTGATAGAAATCTAAAAAATATTTAGGAGGATTAAAAAATGGAGGAAAAACAAGCAAAAAACAAAAAAGTTGTTATTGTTATTGTTGCAATAGTCGTAGTATTAGTTGTAGCAATTTTAGTAGGAATAGGTGCAGTAATAAGCGATGTTGCTCAAAAACAAATTCTTAGCCAAGAAATTGAAAACATTAATCAAACATCTAAAGTAGACACAGAAATCAAGACAAGCGGAAAATACGCAGAAGTAGAAAAAGTATTAAAGGATTATGTAATTGAATATCAATCAATTGCAAAAGAAATGCAAGATCAATATCAAAATGAAAAATTTACAACAATTTTATCTGCTGATAATTACAAAAATGATGGACCAGACTTTGTAGAGTCTAAAAAATTAATAGCTGATACAAGAGCTAAAGGTGAAGAAGTTAAAACTAGACTTGCTGAAATGGCATCAAATGAATATAAGCAAAAAAGAGCAGAAGATAATGGTCTAACTGGTAAGTATAAGGATTTATTCGTAGATAGTATTCAATTTGAACAAGAAATAAAACAAGTAGATTCAACTATTGATAGTGTAAATAATTACTTATCAAAAATCGAAGATGTATTTAATTACTTAACTGAAAATAAAGATAGCTGGAAAGTTAATGGTGGTAAAGTTGAGTTTAACGAAATGTCTCAAGTTACAAAATATAACTCTTTATTAAATTTAGTAAATATAGCAGCACAAAAATTAAAATAATTACATTGATGGTTGTTTAAAATCATAAACAACCATCGTTTTTTAATTCTATATAAAATTTTATAAATTCATCATCATTTTTTGCATATATTTTTCCATTATGTAATTCTATAATTTCTTTAGTTATTGCAAGTCCTAGCCCTGCCCCACCTGTGCTTGTGCTTCTTGCTTCATCTAATCTATAAAATTTGTCAAATATTTTATCTAGTTTAAATTCTGGAATTTTATTTCCTTTATTCTTAAATAATATATTTATTTTTTCTTCATCTTTCTTAATATCAATTTCTATATTGGTATTTTCAAAACTATAATTAATAGCATTTTTTAATAAGTTATCAAATGCTCTAGCCAATTTATCTCCATCTCCCATAAAATATAGCTGACTTGGTTTATTTATGATACATTTTAAATTTTTTTCTTGTAGCATTGGATAACATTCATCTAATAACTGTTCCATTAAAAATGATAAATCAATTTTTTCTTTTGTAACAAGCATTTCATGCAAATTATATCTTGTAATGTCAAAAAATTGATTGGTTAATTCCTCTAGCCTAAAGGCTTTGTTTAATGCAATATTTATATATTTTTCTTGTAACTCCTTTGATAACAACTTTTCATCTTTTAATAATGTTAAATATCCTATAATAGAAGTAAGTGGAGTTTTTAAATCATGAGCCATATATACAATCAAATCATTCTTTTTTTGTTCTGCTTCTTTTGCATTCTTTTCATTTAAAAGATATTTATATTTAATATTATTTATTTTTTCAGAAAATTTAATTGTATCATCTGATAACTCTATTCTATTTTTCTCTTTATCCATAATATCATCTAATGAATTATATACTTCATATATATTATCAAATAAGTTAGAAATAGATTTGAATATTATAATTGCAAGTACTATACAAAGATATACTATTATTATAGACCATTTATTGTTTACAAACCAATAATATACTTTACTATTTAAGTCATAAACACTATTTGCTAATGTATTTTCAAATATTCCATCAATAAATAGTTCAAATACTATTATTGAAATAATGTAAACTATAATTATTCTTAATACTATTTGAAAACATATTTTACATTTTTCTTTAAATAATATCTTATTTTTCAATTTTATACCCCACCCCCCATACAGTTTTTATAAACTTTGGATTTTTTGTATCTTCTTTTAATTTTTCTCTAATTCTTCTTATGTGAACCATTACTGTATTATTATTGTCTAAGTATCTTTCTTTCCAAACTTTTTCAAATAATTCTTCAGAACTTACTACACACCCCCTATTATTAGCTAAATATAATAATATATCAAATTCTATTGGTGTAAGTTCTATTTCTTTGCCATATAACAAGCATTTATGCGTTTCTTTATCTATTTCTAAACCTTCTATATAAATATTATTATCTTCTTCCTTTTCATTATATTTTGTATACCTTCTAAGTGCTGCTTTAACTCTTGCAACTAATTCAAGAGGATTAAAAGGTTTTGTAATATAATCATCTGCTCCTAAAGTTAAACCATTTATCTTATCCACATCTTCTATCTTTGCTGTTAAAAATATGATTGGAAAATTTAAGTCTTTTCCCCTAATCATTTTGCAAATGTCAAATCCGCTAACTTTTCCTACCATTATGTCTAATATTGCTAAGTCTAATTTTTTTGTATTTATACAATTGATTGCTAAGTTATAATCATAAAATTTATGTACATTATAATTTTCATTTTTTAAATATAATTCTACTAAATCTGCAATTTCTTTTTCATCATCCAATATTAAAATATCCATAACTTTCCCTTTCTTTATAGATTATAACATATTTTTAATATAATTTTTCAAATGTAAGAAAAATTTAAGATTTTCTTAATTTTTTCTTAAAACTTTTTATTTGTAAGACTTATATAATAATTGTGGACAAGTTAAGTAATGATATTTCATATTTAAAAATAATTATGGAAGGAATGATATTAAAATGAAAAAAAGAAAAATTAAAGTTGAAAAAATATTTTTATTATTAGTTTTTATTATTGTAATTTTATATTTCTATATTAAAAATATTGGTACAGATATTAAGAGCAATCCATTACCAGATATAAATGATAATCATAATATTGTTCAACTACCCCCAAAATATGAAATTATTAAACAGGATAATAATGATAAATATTCTGGTATTGGACAAAAAACTATTGAAAATAAAGATGGCTATTTTACTACTTTTACAACAGAAACTAATAATCAAAAGACTTATAAAGAATATAAGCAAAATGGTGATTATTCATGGAGTAATAATGATTATTGGAGTGGGACAATGTCAGATAATGGTTGTGGAATTACAGCATTATCAATTATTTTAAGTGGATATAAAAAAGACTATACTCCTGAAAATCTAAGGGAGAAATATTATCCTGTTTTAGTCTCTGATAAAATTTCAAAAGAATTATCTTATACTTATGGAATTAAAAATTCCGATTTTTATTATGATACTGTTCATTTATCAAATGAAGCTATTGAAAAACATCTAAAAACTAATAGACCTATTTTAATTTGTGTATGGAATAAACCAGCTGAAAACCGCTTTACCACTACTTCCCATTATATGGTATTACTTGCTAGTGATGGAGATGGTATGGTATATCTTTCAAATCCAAATGGACTCGAAAATGATTATAAAAGTTCTGGTTGGTATGATATAGATGAGGTTTCTCCTTATATTGCGAAAGCATTATATATTGAAAGTTATAAGTAATATATTGATTATTACATAATGGCTTTATTATTTATAAATATACAAAGGCTATCCTTATAAATGTAAGAGAGATTGTTAATTCCTCTTACATTTATAAGAATATGGTTAAGGACTTTTTAATAATATGATTCCCTAATCTTTTATAGCATTGTATATTATTTTTTTAATTATTAAAATTTTATTCTGAAATAAATTATGAAATATCAAAATTTATGAAATGATTATACTATAATGTCTTATAATTTACACATTTAAATAAATTATTAGTAATAAAAAACACACTATAATTACTAATAACTAGCAATCATAATGCATTTGAATCTTCAAGTTACACTAACAAAAAGAGTTAAAACTTTTTATAATATTATTTTAGATTTTATTTCATTTACTTCTCTTTATTAATTATATTATAAAAAATGGTTATATTTTAATATTATTTCTTTTCTATGACTAATACTTTATATTTTGCTGTTTCATTGTCTGGTAGTTGTACTTCTACAATTTCATCTTTTTTTGCACCTAATAGTGCTTTTCCTATTGGTGATTCGTTTGATATTCTGTTTTGTGATAAATCTACTTCTGTTGAACCTACTATTGTATATTCAAATTCCTCATTAAATTCCAAATCTTTTATTCTTACTTTATTTCCAACTTGTACTGTCTTTGTGTCTATTTCAGATTCATTTATTATTTTTGCATACCTTAGTTTATTTTCTAAGTCTGCTATTTTAATTTCATTTTCAGCTTGAGCATTTTTTGCTTCATCATATTCTGAATTTTCAGACAAGTCACCAAATCCAAGTGCTACTTTTATTCGTTCTGATATTTCTGCTCTTTTTGTTGTTTTTAAATAATCAAGCTCTTTTTCTATATTATCATATCCTTCTTTTGTTAATAATACTTCTTTGTTATCCATCGTTTTTCCTCCCTAAATGTATATTGAATATAATATTACGCCAAATAATATGTTTTGTCAAGTATATTTTGATATTCTTTTTCTTTAATTTTTCCATTACTTCCAATTAAACTTTTAATTATAACTTTATCAGTTATTATGTCTTTTTCTATATTTTCTATTTTATCGTTTCTATATAAATAACTTTCATATATTTCTGTCTTTTCAAAATCATTAGTCCAACCTAATAGATTCATTAATCGATTTCCAAAGTCTATTTCATATGAATGTATATTTATTCCTGAAAACCTCTTTGAATTTACATTTACTTTTTCTTTTAAATTAATTAATATAGCATTATCAGATATTTTATATTTATTTAATATTTGTTCTTCAAAATTAAAATTAAATATTACGTCTATATCTTGTAACCCTTTTCTTTTATTGTTTGATATTTCTAATACTACACCTTTATTATAATATAGTTTTTCTTCAATTATATGAAATTTTTCTCTATGATTTGTTATTATTTTTATTTTATTGCTTTTTCTAGTTAATTCATTAATATAATAGGAAATTAATTCATTATTATCATTTGTTACAAATGCTACTTTAAGTTCTCTTATATCTATATTCTGACACGATGAAATATATTGTAAAATTTGTATAACTAAAAATTTGAATAACCACCTTCCATCAGAAATTGGTATTCCTATATTTTCAATTTCTTCAATTAATTTTCTATGCTGTTTTAATTTTTTTCCTATTACAATACATATACAATCTTTCTTTTTCCTTTTTATATATCTTAATAATAGTTTTTGTTTTATTTTAGATTTTTTCAATTGTCCAGATATATATATTACTTTCATTTATATCACCAATTAATATATATGAAAAGAGTTGATATTTTAGAAGTATTATTACATTTTTCTAAATACACCACTTACTTTACCTAATATTTGACAGTCTGGTACAATTATTGGATCCATTGTTTGATTTTCTGGCTGTAGTCTTATGTGGTCGTTTTCTTTGTAGAAAGTTTTCACGGTTGCTTCATCTTCAATTAAAGCAACTACTATCTGTCCATTTTCAGCTATGTTTTGTCTTCTTATTAGGATTAAGTCTCCATCTAGTATTCCTGCTTCAATCATACTTTCTCCTCTAACCTTTAACATGAAACTTTCAGTATTTCCTACAAAGTCTAAAGGAATAGGAAATGTGTCAGTCACATTTTCTACTGCAAGTATAGGAGCCCCCGCTGTTATTTTTCCAATCACAGGAACTTCTACTAATTCTCTTCCTCCATAAAAATCTTTTGCTTCTGCTTTTTTCTTACCTACTGACTCTCCTTTTGCATTTTTTATTAATCTTAAAGTTCTTCCTTTTTTATCTTCTTTTTTTATGAATCCTAATTCTGAAAGTCTTGCTATATAGCCATGAACAGTTGCTGTTGATCTTAATCCTACTTTTTTACCTATTTCTCTTACTGAAGGTGCATAACCATTTTCTTCAATTTCCTTTTCAATATATTTTAGTATAGCTTTTTCTCTAGTATTTAAGTCCTCTGGATTTTTTCTTCTTTTCATATTTAATCTACTCCCCTTCTTAATATGTAAAATTTATTTGGAAAAGAATTATATTATCCTTTTCCAAAACTTACCCCATTCTAGTATTTTCTTACTAACAAACATCCTTTTCATATTGATTGACTTAATGATAACACAAAGTTTTACATTTGTCAAACGTTTTTTCGCATTTTTTAATTATTGTATTAAATATTACTTTTATCAATTGTTATTATATCATCATGAATTACTTTTACAGGATTTTTATAAGATAATTCATCAATTTCATTTTCTGATAAATACTTAGATATTTTTTTTATATACTGAGGTATATTTGCATATATAGTTCTTTTATTGTGAACATCACTACCTAAAAATTGAATCATTCTGCTTTTAAAGAGTTTAATAACAGTTTTTTTCGCATCTGTACCATAATAACCATCTATACTTGCATAATTGGCTTGTAATAAAGCTCCCTTTTTTAAAAGATTTTTTATATATTTTATATCTTTTTGTACATAAGGATATCTTTCTGGATGAGCGATTATTGGTATATAACCGTTTTTTATAATTATTTCTATAATCTCACTTGAATTTTTTATAGGTTCATTGTTTATTGAAAATTCAATTAATAAATATCTGCTATCATTTATTTTTGATATTTTTCCTTCATTTAAAAACTTACATATTTCATTTGTTCCATATATTTCATTACCTTGATATAAATGTATTCCTACTCTTTTAGCATCCATTTCTAACTCTTTCATTTTACTTTTAATATAATTAGAATCTTTTTCATAAAATCCTTGCATATAATGTGGGGTACATACTATTCCAGTCACACCTACCTTTTTAGCTTCATATAATAATGCTACACTTTCTTCAAAACTACTTGCCCCATCATCTATATCAGTTAAAATATGTGCATGCAAATCTATCATTTAATCACCCATTTTTCATCTTCATTAATTAATTTTTTATATTTTATTATGTTTTCTTATATAATTCCAAGCATCTTTACACATGTCTTCTATTCCCTTTTCTGCTCTCCATCCTAATTCTTTAAATGCTTTATTCGGATTAGTATAACATATTGAAATATCTCCTGGACGCCTATCTGTAATCTTATAATTAACTTTTACATTATTTATCTTTTCAAAATTTTTTACTATTTCTAAAACACTATAACCTACACCTGTTCCTAGGTTATAAATGTGTAGTCCAGAATTTTCTTTTTTTAATTTTTCCATAGCTTTTATATGTCCATTAGCTAAGTCTAAAACATGAATATAATCCCTTATACCTGTTCCATCTTTTGTGTTATAATTATCTCCATATACACTTAAAGCTTCTAATTCTCCATTAGCTACTTTGGTAATATAAGGCATTAAATTATTTGGAATTCCTTTAGGATTTTCACCAATTAAACCACTTTCATGAGCTCCAACTGGATTAAAATATCTTAGTATACAAATATTCCATGAGTTATCTGAATTGTATAAATCTTCTAAAATTCTTTCAATCATGAATTTACTTGTACCATAGGGATTTGTAGTTTCTCCAACTTTACATTCTTCTGTTATAGGAACTGTTTCTGGATCTCCATAAACAGTAGCAGAAGAACTAAAGATAAAGCTCTTTACTCCGAATTCTTGCATAACCTCTAATACATTAATAGCTCCTCCAACATTATTATGATAGTACATTAAAGGTTTAGCAACAGATTCTCCAACAGCCTTAAATCCTGCAAAGTTTATTACCATTTCAATATGATTTTCTTTAAATATTTCTCTTATTTTTTCCTTATCTAAATAATTAATTTGATAAAATTTAGGACACTTATTTGTTAATTCTTTAATTGAATCTAAAACATCTAATTTACTGTTAGATAAATTATCTACTATAACAATATCTTTACCATATTTTAATAATTCAACTACTGTATGACTACCTATATAGCCTGTGCCACCAGTTACTAATATTGACATTCTTATTTTTCCTCCATTTTTAACATTATTATAGTTTTGTAGTATAACTTCAAAAACAAAAGTATCTAAGTTTCTGATTTAATTTTTTTATTTTAAAACTATTTATACTATTTTATATTTTTACCATATTTTTTTCAAGTAGTTTTTCTTTTAATTTTCAATATTTTTTTATATAAGAAACAATAAAAAAGTTTATATATCTTAACATTATTTAAAATGTGAACTTTTTTTAGTTAAAAAGTTAAAGGTACTATTAAATAAAAGTATTTACTAATGTATGAAAAATGAATACAATTTTAGTTTTGTAAGGTAGATATAAGCCAAAAGTATAATTTTAGTTTTATTGCTAACATGAAAATAATTATTGTAAATTTACTAAATTTGTCATATAATAATAATGTTTTTATTATAAGGAAGGATTTATATGTGGAAAGTTTTAGATTTAAAAAATAATAATGATTATACCAAATTAGAGGAAGCGGCACAGATTATTAAAAGCGGTAGACTTGTTCTTTTTCCTACTGAAACAGTATATGGTTTAGGTACTAATGGATTAGATGAAAATGCTGTAAAAAAAATATATATTGCAAAAGGTAGAAATGAGAATAATCCAATTAATTTATTAGTAAGTAATATGGAAATGATAAATAATATTGCAAAAGACATTTCAGACCTAGAATATAAATTAATGGAATCCTTCTTCCCTGGTCCTTTTACTATTATTTTAAAGAAAAAATCTATTGTACCTTCTATTGTTACTGCAAATCAAGATACTGTTGGAGTTCGCATGCCTAGTGGAATAATATCAAAAAAACTTGTAGAATTATCTGGAGTTCCTATTGCTGCACCTAGTGCCAATATTTCAGGTAAGCCTAGTGGAACGAATTTTAATGATATATTTAATGATTTTAAAGATAAAGTAGATTATATGATAGATGGTGGAGATAGCTCTATCGGAATTGAGTCTACCATTGTTAAGGTAGTAGATAATATCACTCATATTTTAAGACCTGGAAGTATAACAGATGAACAGATAGAAGAAATTGCTGGTACAGTTATTAAGGATTATGAAAATGCAGTTTCTAACCT
>CAOKRJ010000025.1 GCA_948471115.1 uncultured Clostridium sp. | reverse complement strand
TTGGTTTATGTGATGAATGGTATAAAAGAGGTATGGTAGAAAGTCCAGAAGAAATTATTTCTTTAATCAACCAACAAAAAAGCAATGAAAAATAATCATTGCTTTCTTTAAATTTTAATGACTTATTGACTAATTTGTAGTTATCTATATTGTTTTTTTCTTTAATAGATAACCTATTTTATATATTCCAGTTGAAAGCATTAATATAGAACTTATGATTAAAATTAAAGCTAAATCTTTTACGAAATCCCATATAACCCAAAATGGAACACTTATAATTGTTGGTATTAAAATTAATACTATTGGCAATAGTAAATGTCTTATAATATCTATAATATATAGTTTCTTTGTTTTATTTTTCCAACTCTTAATAGTTATAATTGGATACAAAGCAATTATAGTAATAACTATATATATGACATCAATTAGTAAATGATTTATTATATATAAGTTATTTGATACTTCTGGTTTTTCTTCTCCTAAGAGAGGTTTTACAATATCTTCTAGCAAATTATTTGTAACTAAATAGTCATTCATATTAGCTAGAACGACTATCCCTATATTACTTTCTGGAATAATGAACATTTTAGATGTATAATTTTCAACAAGTCCAGAATGTGTCAAAACTGGCTTACTATAATATTTCGTATATACCCATCCCATTCCATAGTAATCTCTATCTATATCATCTTGAGGTATATAATCATAAAACATTTTATTAATACTATTTTCTGTTACAATATCAAAACCATTATTTAGATACATTTGTAAATACTTGCCCATATCACTAACACTAGAACTAATAAAACCAGCTGGTACTTGTATCCACGAATTATCATTAGGATAATTTGATTCTATTGCAATAGGAAAACCAAAGTAATTTTTATAACCTTTTATTAATCCATTTTTATAGTTTCCTTCTAAAGTTGCCGAAGTATGATTCATCTCAAGTGGCTCAAATATATTTTTTATAACATAATAAGAATAACTTTCATTACTTACTGATTCAATGATTTTTCCTAATAAATTATAATTAGCATTTGCATATTCATATTTACCATAGTTTTTTGTTATTTCTATACTTCCAAATTTTTGATAAGTTCCAATTCCGCTATTTTGATTTAATAATTGTTTTACTGTAATCTTATCTCCATCTTCTTTGTTTTTGAAATAAAGTGATGTATCAATGTAAGTAGAAATTGGTTTATTTATATCTATTCTTCCTTCTTCTACTAATCTCATAATAGATAAAGCTGTAAATGATTTACTCATTGAACCTATTATAAAAGGTGTATCAATACTTTTACAATTACCATAAGTCTTTGAAAACACTACCTCATTTGGATTTACAACTATTATAGACATACCTGGAATATGATTTCTTTCAATTTCTTTTTCTAGTTCTTTACTTACACTCTCATAATCAATATTGTTATTTTTTGCATATATAACATTATTACCACTTATAAAGTATAAAAAAACACAAAATATTACAATTAGAATTTTATATATCTTTCTCATTAATCTACCCTACAAATTGTAATTTATCAATTACATTAGATTTAAGAAATGCCCTACAACTCCAATAATACTTCCTAAAATGATAGACATAATTGTCATTGCTATTGGGCTTTTTTTATCTTCTTTTGCTACTAGAATAATTACTGGAATAGCCATAAGTATAGAAACAACTCCTCCTCTTAACCACCACAAATTTCCAAACCAATTAATTCCAAAGATAACAAAAGGAACTATTAAATAATATACAAATGCTGATAGTGTTGAGTATTTATCAACTTTCATCTTAATCATTGGTAATACATCTATTACTCCTGCAACTATTCCAATCAATAATGTTAATAAGAAATCCATTTACTTCACCACCTTTTTATATGTTTTATTACAAGATTTACAAGTGATTTTCATTTCATAATTAGCCACTTTTTTGTCTAGTATTGTAATTAAAGGATTATTATCTTTAGAACAGCAAAATCTATTTTTTATGATGATTAATTCATCATTACACTCTTGACCTATCTTGCTGTCTTCAAAATCTAATATTACACTTCCTTGACTTCCACAATTACATTTATATTTTAATTCTAGTCTATCATAAGTCGCATAACATAAATAACCTATATTTTCGTTGCACTTATCACAGTACATCCATCCACCATAATTAGTTGCTAGTCTTGTATTTATTAATTCTTTATTTTTTACTATTCTTGCCATATCTTTATTTCCTCGTATAATATATTTACAATCAATTTTATAAGTTTAATTTACATTAAATAAATGATTGCATAAGAAAAATTTAATGTAAATTAGTAAGGGATTGTTCTGTTTACATAACATGATATAATTATGTTGTATAAATGTAGTCAAAGGTGAATTTTTTTTTCCTTGTTGCACCTTTTAGGTGACTTCTTTGAAAGACTGTTTCCTTACTTTTAGCTATTTACTTCTAACCCAGATAAAATACAATTTATACTAATAATATCACGGATTATAGCGATTTATATTTATTGTATTATTAGTATTATTTTTGTATATGTTTTCTTATTTTTTGCAAACAAAATGCAAATAATGTTTACATTCGATTTTTAAATTATAATAAAAATGCCTAGGTGGCAACATACTTAACATACGCTTAACTTGTAGTTACCTCGTCTATGTCTTACTAAAAACATTCTACTATATCAAAACTTGTATGTCAAACATTTTATCAATATTTTAATTATTTTCAGGATTTTTATATTCCTTACATTTTTCTTCTAATAGCTTAAAATCCACCACATTTTTTATATAAGATACATCATAATTATTAATCTTTTGATTATGTATTATGCTCGCATACTTCTTTATCATTTCTTCATTTTTTTCAATAAATTCAAGTTCCTTTTCAACATCTATAAAGAATGAATACATATATCCAAATCCTATCATTATTATTATTGCTTCAAAAAGACCTAACACAACATGAACTGGCGAAACATCATCTTCACCACTTTTCCATAGAAAATATGTCTGTAGCATCTTTTTGATAAATACAATAGCAAGTATAATTATTGCATATTCATATATAACTTGATATATTTTATTCCAGTCAATTCCTAGATTTTGGAACTGTTTTTCTATATAAAATACAAAGTAATACAAATCAGTCAAAAATTTATCTATTGTTGCTGATGATGAACCTATAAATTTGCTATTAGTTCAATAATATATTTTGTCATAGAAATATATCCTTTCTACTTTTTTAGGCTATAAAATATCCCATTACTAAATTAACTATAACGGTAACTAAAGTTGTCGCCATAACAATAATCAATGTAGTAATAAGTTTTTTCTTATATCGTGGTTGTTCTTGCTCCTCTCCACTAAACATTTTGAATAAAAACCACAGTATAAATGGAATTGAAATTACTGGTATAAGCCATCGCAAAGTTCCTGCCACATCTTGTGCCATATTAAACACTCCTGAACCTAATGCAGATTCTCTTATTTTTCCTCCATTAGATGTAATAGAAACTGTATCTGCATACACATTTGTTATTTTTGCTAATGTTATTACAGTTGCAATATACATACTAGTTATTACTTTTTTTAATTTTTTTTTTAACTTCATGTTATCTCATCCTAAAAATATACAAAAATAAAGAAAAGAGAAGTTTTTTCTCCTCTTTTCCACATTAATATTATATTCTTTTAGAACTTAATTACAATGAAGTGATTTTGACGTATTTTTGAAATCTACTAAAATACTTTCCTATAAAAAAGACTTGTTAGCTTTCATTGACCAACAGGCCTTTTATTTATTTCAATTTTTTCTTTAATAATATTCCAACTGTTAAAACTATAATCTGCTTATTACTCTAATTACTATTGTATTTGTACTAATATCCGTTCCTGTCCTTGGTAATATAGTAATTTTTAATTTTTCTTTATATGTTATAGCTGTATGTTCATCTTCATCAACAAGTTCTGTTAGATTTCCATTTATATCTGTATAATTTCCTGTTAGTCTTGTTTTATTAGTCCATTCATCATCTTCTTGAATATCTTCATCTACTACATAGGTGCAAAGTACAATCGTATGTTTTTCGTTCACATTATGAATCCATGCATTTGTCTTCTTTCCTAATACTGCTGAAATTAATACACATGTATCCAACATAACCATCATATAGCATTCCTCCTTATAAACGCAGATATTTATCCTGTTTATTTTAAAATTTATATATATTTTTATATATAACAAATTAATTTTTACAAGCAAAACTTATTTATTGCCTGTTTATATTGTTCAACCAATTTGTCTAAACTTTCTATTGTAATATATTCATTTGCTTCATGTGCATTTATTGGTCCTGTACCAAGTATGTATCTATTTGTCGATTTTATAAAACTAGCTTCTGTTATAAAATTTGTTGTTTTACCATTTTTAGTTTCAGTCATAAAAGGTTTTATATCATTTATTATTTTATATACAGATTGATACTTTCTTTGTAATTTATTTATCATTTCAAAAATCTTTATTCTATGTTCTTCATTTATTACTCTAAAGTCTATATATGTTGTACAACTATTTGGAACAATATTTATACTTTTTCCACCTTCTATTTTTCCTATATTCATAGTTGTATAAGGAATTTCAAATCTGTTATCAGTTTCGAGTTTTAAGGTAGTATAAAGCTTCTTTAATTCTTCTAAAAACTCCATACATTGCTCTATTGCATTTATCCCATTTTCTGGATTGCTTGAATGAGCTGATTTTCCTTGAAAATCAATCTTAAATTCTAATAAACCCTTACTTCCGTTCATTACTTCATTATTGGTTGGTTCCCCAATAATCATATTTTCAGGCATTTCTATATTTAATTTATTTATTTCTTTTATTCCTTCAAAACCAATTTCTTCATCATAAGTAAAAAATAGTTTAATTCCAGAACTTAACTTATTCCAATCCGTATCTAATACTGCTTTTAAAATTGCTGCAATACCACCTTTCATATCGCAAGTACCAAGCCCATATAATTTTCCATCTTTTTCTTTTAATTCCACTGGATTATATGTCCAATCACTTCCACCTTGTACAGTATCAGTATGACCTAAAAATCCTAAATTGCATTTTTCCTTTATACTCATAATTAAGCACTTAGTTTTATACTCTAACTTAAATCCTTTTCTTTCTAGAATTTTTTGTATATAGTCCATTATTTTTTCATTTTCTTTGTCCTTATATGTGTCAAATTGAACTAAATTTTTTAATAACTCTTTTGACTGCATACTATTCCTCCTCTACAATTCCACTAATAATGGCTTTTTCTATATAACTTTCGTTTTCTTTAAGTTCTATATTAATGCTATATTCTGATGGTTGTATTAGTTCTATTTTCTTATCTTTGTTTTTGAAATAGTTATATATTGCAGTTCCTAAACTGCCACTGCCACATGCTGTTTCATAAAATACAGTATTTATTTCTTTTACCCATACAATAGGATTTATTTTTATTTTCTCTAATTCCTTTTCCAATAATATTATGCCTATAGCTTTCTCTTCTGAATCTAACTCTGTTATCATTAATTGTTTTAGTTCATTTTTAGTTTTTTCTTCATTTTCCTTTAATTTTTCAATATAAGTTTTTGATTTTTCTTCATCTAAAATTGCAATTAAAATTCCATCTTTTTTATACATTTGTTTTGAATCCAGATTTACTTATTCTTTTTCGCTTACCATTAACTTTACCCACTTCAAATCGATATTGATATACTTTACCTCTTTTCTTAACATTTACAGAAGCCATTCTTATTTATCTCCTTCCCTATTATGAATTGATAATTTCTTCACATTATCAATGTTTGACAAATCTTGTCCTTCGTAATCTATTAAAAACTTGATTAATGATGTTTTTAAAATTTTAATACTACCTAATTTCAAAGCAGGTAAATATACCTTTTCAATTAATTCATATATATAATTTGGACTTGAATGTAGTATTGTTGCAACTTCTTGAACTGTATAAATAAGTCTTTCGTTTTCTAATTTTGCCATTATCCTATACCTCCCAAACATAAAAAAAACAAGAATAACCATATATCGTTTTTGATACATAATTACTCTTGTTTTCTCCTTGTTAAATTTTCATATTATAAGTATAGAATATGTTTTTTCTAAATACAATGAAATGATTTTGAAGTGTTTTTGAAATCTAGGTATTTATATATTTTTATTCTTGATATAGCTTTCTTTAAATTCACTTGCTAAAATATCCATATGCACATCATCATAATATTTACCATTTAAAAAGTAACTCTCTCTCCTTCTACCAAATTCTTTAAATCCAACTTTTTCATAGCACTTAATTGCCCACTCATTAAAAGATTTTACTGTTAGCATTATATTATTTAGATTCAAGTAATTGAATCCATAATCTAATAACAATTTTAATGTCTCTGTTCCATAGCCATTACTTCTATTACTCTCCTCTCCTATAAATATTCCAACTGTTCCAATTCTATTTTGATAACTGATATTTGCAAATCCACAGTTTCCAATTAATTCATCTTTTTCTAAATTTACAATTGCAAAATTCAAATCATTATTCTTTAATGTTTTATCAATCCATTCTTTTTCGGCTTCTAATGTCATTATATTTCCACTTTTTCCTATTCCATCTGTCATTTTAAAATCGCAAAACCATTCCACATATTTTTCTACATCTTCTATATTTAATGGAGACAAATATATTCTATCACCTATTAACTTTTTAAAATACTTCATTCTTACCAACTCCAATTTTTTATATTTGCATTGAATATGCTATGCTCTTTACTTTAAAGCCAAATTCTTCATAAACTCTTATTGCATTTTCATTTTCTTCATTTACTGTTAAATATACATCTGTACACTCATTCTCTTTTCCATGTTTTTTTGCATATTTTAATAGTTCAGTACCTATTCCTTTTCCTCTATTTTTTTCATCTACACATATTGCTTCAATTTGTAATTGTTTTCTATATCTCATACTATGGTTATTTTTCTCTTTGATATTGAAAGTGCTATATCCAACAATCTCATCTTCTAGTTTTGCTACAAATATTTCTTTATCTTGTATCATTTTTTTAAAATCTTCTTTGCTAATCACTTCGTCTACACTTAAAAATAAATCTGGTCTCCAATTTACATGTAACTCATGTATTTGTTTGGCTAATTCATTTACCCTATTAAAATCCTTTATTCTTGGTATCTCTATTACTACTTGCATTTTAATTCTCTCCTTACTATATTAAAATATAACTACCATCCAAAGTTGTCAAACATAATATTATTTTGATAATTTTCTATAGCCTTTTTAACACATGGAATTATATTACTTGGCAAATTGTTAATATCATACCAACTTAGTTCACTACACTTATCTGGTTCTTTATTTTCAACCTTTCCATTCCATTTCTTACATTGCAAGAAAAAGTCGAACCTTTCTGGATCAGTTTTTCTGTGTAAAAAAGTTGCTATTTCGATGTCTTCTTCATATATTATTATTCCAGCTTCTTCTTTGGATTCTCTAATCATTGCTTGTTTAATTGTTTCATTTCCGTCCATATGTCCTGACACTAAACTATATTTTCCATCTTCATATCCCGTATTAGCTCGCTTTAATAATAATATTTGATTTTCTTTTATTAATAGCAAATAAACTGCACATATAAATTTATATCTTTCCTCTTTCATAATCTACCCCTATCTCTTTATAGAACGCTGACACCATTATACCATAATAATTAAATTTTGTCTTTACTTTAAATCTCTTTTATTTTTCTTTTTTAGACAATATGTATTTTGCTCATTATAATAATAGCCTACGCAGGAAAGTGTTCATAAGGAACACCTAAAACACATAAAAGGACAAGCCTTTTAGATTATTAACATTCATTTTTCTTATTAATTTTTTAATAATATTCCCTTGCGTGGTACACTCTTATTTTTTATAAATTTAAGGTAAATTGCTCAAATCTTTTTACCGTATCTGTTTCCATTTTTTCTGTTACTCTCACATATATATCATAAGTAGTATCAATATTTCTATGCCCAAGTCTTTTAGAAACGGCTTTTATATCACTACCAGCTTCAATTAATCTTGTTGCATGTGTATCTCTAAAATCATGAAATCTACATGGAATTCCTAATTCATAATGAATTACTTTGAATGGATATTTGCAAGTATCTGTTCCTTCAAATACTCCATTATTTTTTAAGAAAACTAAATTGACTTCTGGCAATGTAACATCAATTTCAGCATAAGCATTTACTATTTTTATTTCCTTCTTTTTAGTATATGGATTTTCTACCTCTTTTGCATAATGCTTCATATATGAATCTCCATATTCTTTTTTATATTTTTCTTGTTCTTTTTTGTATTCTTTTAAAGCATTTACTAATGTATCGCCAATATCAATAGTTCTATAACTACTTGGTGTTTTGCAAGTTCCAAAATACCAAACTGTTGTGGCATTTCCACTAATATTTCTATTTTTTGTTCCTCCTTTTTGATTTTTCTTCAAGACATTTTTATTTACTGTTAATCTTTTGTTTTCCAAATCAATGTCCTTCCAAGTTAATCCAAACACTTCTGAAACACGAAGTCCAGTATAGTACTCAGTTAAAAAAGCATAATAAATTGCATGATTATTTTGAAATCTATTTAAAATCATTTTGACTTCTTCTTTTGTAAAAATATGAACTGAATCTTCATTTGGAATATCATATTTAGGAAGTCTAACCTTTAATGATGGATTTTCCTTCACAAATCCTACTACATCTGTTGCATAGGTAAATGACATTTTCAAAACATTTAAAATATTCCTTAAAAAATTTTTAGAAAAACCCTTTTCTACATATATGTTATTGATAAATTCTTGAAGTGTTGCTCTTGTGATTTGAGATAGTCGAAAATAGCCTATATTTGGCTTTATATGATTTTTTATAATATTGCTATATCCTTCTATGGTATGGTATTTTAAATTGATATAACAATAATTCTCAAGCCAATAATCTAAAAAGTCTGAATAACTCATATCACTTGATGAAAATGAATTACCTGTGTTTAAATAATCATTGTACGCAATTACTCCTTCTCTCTCTGCTTCTGATTTTGTTTTAAATCCTGACTTGCTTAAAAATTTTCTTTTTCCATCAACTTTTGCAATTTCAAATTTATATTGATAGAAATTTCCTCTCTTTTGAATTGTTACATTCGACATTTTTTATTTCTCCTTTCATTTTTCGAATGTAAACAAAAAATGCTATCACGAATGATAACATTTTTATAATTTGTATTCACTTTGTTTGCATAGGTAATTATCCTTATTTTTCAAGTGTTTCAGAGATTTTATTTAAAACTATGAAAACATTTTGCAAACAAAATGCAAACAATTTGGTATGTTTTCACATTTATGTCCACTTATCTAATCTCTGTAAGTATTGATATTACTGATTTCTCCCACAACAGTTTTTGTATTTCTTACCACTTCCACAAGGGCAAGGATCATTTCTTCCTACTTTTGGTTCTTGATTTACTACTGGAGTTCTTTTTACATCTGATGTCTGAGGTACTTGTTGTTTATTTTCTGTTACTACATTTATACTATCTAATGTTGCTTGTGCAACAGATGTTATTTTTGCTGTTTGTTCTCTTTTTAGTTCTCCTGCCTTTTGAATGTTTAATAGGATTTTTACTACATCTTTTTGTATCTCTGCTACCATTGCGTCAAACATGTCAAATCCTTCTATTCTGTATTGTGCTACTGGATCTTTTTGTCCATAGGCACGTAAACCAATTCCTTCTTTTAAGTCATCCATTGCATCTATGTGATCCATCCATTTTTGGTCTACTACTTTTAACATTACTACTCTTTCTAGTTCTCTTATTTCTTGCTCCCCAAGTTCTTGTTCTTTTCCTTCGTATTTTATCTTTGATTTTTCTACTATTTCACTTATTACATTTGCTTGGTTTAAATTTTCTTCTTTTAATGCTTCTATTTCACTAATTCCAAAGTTATTTTTTATTTCTTGTGCTAAAGATTCTTTACTTACTTTTTCATCTGTTCTGAAGAAATTTGAAACTACTTCTGTTGCTACTGGTTCAATCATTTTTAGTATGCTTTCTTTTAGATTTTTACCATCTAATACGTCTCTTCTTTGCCCATATATTATTTCTCTTTGCGTGTTCATAACATCATCATATTGTAATACATTCTTACGTATACTAAAGTTTCTTCCTTCAACTCTTTTTTGTGCATTTTCTACTGCATTTGATAACATTTTAGCTTCAATAGGCATGTCTTCATCTGCACCTATTTTATCATATATGTTTGTTATTATATCCCCACCAAATATTTTCATTAAGTTATCATCAAGTCCTATGAAAAATTTTGATTCTCCTACATCTCCTTGACGTCCACTACGTCCTCTTAACTGATTGTCAATTCTTCTTGATTCATGTCTTTCTGTTCCGATGATTTTTAAACCACCAGCTTCAATTACCTTTTCTTTTTCTTCTTTTATTTCCTCGTCAAATTTCTTTTCTAATTCTCTAAATAGCTTTCTTGCTTCTAATATTTCTTGGTCATCTGTCTCATTATAAGCATTTGCTTGCTCAATTAATTCATCTGAATATCCTTTTCTCTTCATTTCTTGTTTTGCTAAAAATTCAGAGTTTCCACCTAATATAATATCTGTACCACGTCCTGCCATGTTTGTAGAAATCGTTACTGCCCCATATTTACCTGCTTGTGCTATAATTGTTGCTTCTTTTTCATGGAATTTTGCATTTAATACTTGATGTGGTATTCCTTCTTTTTTTAATATATTACTTATTTTTTCGGAATTTTCAATTGATATTGTTCCTACTAATACTGGTTGACCTTTTTCATGACTCTTTTTTATTTCTTCTACAATTGCATTAAATTTTGATTTTTCATTTTTGTATATTACATCATTTAAGTCATTTCTTATCATTGGCTTATTTGTAGGTATTGTTATAACATCCAATTTGTATATTTCTTGGAATTCTGCTTCTTCTGTCATTGCTGTACCTGTCATTCCTGATAATTTTGAATACATTCTAAAATAATTCTGGAATGTTATTGTCGCTAAGGTTTTTGATTCATCTGCTATTCTTACTCCTTCTTTTGCTTCTATCGCTTGATGTAATCCATTATTATAACGTCTACCATACATTATACGTCCTGTGAATTCATCTACAATTAATACTTCTCCATCTTTTACTATATAGTCTATATCTCTTTTCATTATTCCATGTGCACGTAATGCTTGGTTTATATGATGAACTAAATCAGAGTTGTCTAAATCATCTAAATTTTCTACATTAAATGATTTTTCTGCCTTATCAATTCCCTTTGCTGTAAGTGATGCTGATTTTGCTTTTAAATCTACTATATAGTCATATTTTTCATTATCTTCTGCTTGGTCAACATCTTTTACATCTTCTTCGACAATTACTTTTGGTGTAAGTTTTTTCACAAAATCGTTTGCTTTTTTATACATTTCTGATGAAGCTGATGCTTTTCCAGATATTATTAATGGCGTACGTGCTTCATCTATTAAAATACTATCTATCTCATCTACAATTGCAAAGTTTAATCCTCTTTGTACTGCTTGATTCTTATATATGACCATATTGTCCCTTAGATAATCGAATCCAAATTCATTATTTGTTCCATATGTAATGTCTGCTGAATATGCTTTTTGTTTTTCTTCTGGTCTCATTCCACTTATAACTAATCCTACTGTTAACCCTAGGAATTTATAAACTTTTCCCATCCATTCACTATCACGAGTCGCTAAGTAATCATTTACAGTAACTACATGAACACCTTTACCTGATAAAGCATTTAAGTATGCTGGAAGTGTCGCAACTAAAGTTTTTCCTTCACCTGTTTTCATTTCTGCAATTCTTCCTTGGTGTAAAATAATTCCACCGATTAACTGAACATCGAAATGCCTCATGCCTAAAACTCTTTTAGATGCTTCTCTCATTGTAGCAAAAGCCTCAGTTAAGATATCATCTAAAGTTTCTCCATTTTGTAATCTATTTTTAAATTCCGCAGTTTTATTTGTTAATTCTGTATCTGATAATTTTGAAATTTCATCTTCTAAACTATTAATTTTATCCACAAGTGGCATTACCCTTTGTACTTCTCTTTCTGAATATGATTTAAATATTTTGTTGAAAATTCCCATTATACCTTTTCCTTTCACTTACGTTTTTTCTAGAAATTTACTATATCACTTTTTTATATATTTTACAAGAGAAATTTTATAGAATATTTGAATTTTATTGTAATTAAAAGGAAAAGGTACATTGATTTTTTCAATACAATGTACCACTTAACCTTTGGGACTATAACCCACACACACCTATATGTTAACATTAACCTGTGGGTTTGTCAATATTTATTTTAAAATCTTTATATTTTATTGCTTTTTCACTAACTTTTTCCTATCATATAGTGCTTTTTTGTATATTTTCTTTTATAAATACTTGAAATTTCATTATTACTAAATTTAATATTATTTTTTATTCTCTACATGCTTCTTTAACAAATGCTTTACAAGCATCTTTCATTCTTTCAAATACAAATCTTCTTTTTTGTTCAGGTACATCTTGTTGCGTTCTTTTTATATCGTCATTAGAATAATATGTTGTTTTTGCTTGCGAATTTACTCTATCTCCAAAGTATTTTACTAATTCTTCATTATGTGACATTGCTATATAATGATCTTTTGCCTTAATAAGAGTTCCAATATATCCATTTAAATTTTGTTCTTTGTTTTGTAATCGTTCACTTGATAATAGTTCATCTAAACATGCCCAATAATATAATGTATCTATTACTTTCCCTGATTTTATTTGTTTTAAATATTCAATATCTATCTCTCCACTTATTACGCCAAACTTTCCTGTACCATAATCATAATACTTATATTGCTTAATCTTTGATATACCTCCATACATATATTTATCATTAAATGTAATGTCGCCAATTTCACATAAACTTATAATAGATCCATCACTTCTTTTGAAACAATTTCCTTCGTTATTCATTTTGTCATCTAATTCTCTAAGATTGAATTTCTTCCCTACTTCTGCATCATCTTTCCAATTTCTTTTTTCTAAATTATATTTTCCAACATATCCACCTTGGGTTTTTATACATTCATCAATTCTTTCGTTACTTAGTGCCTTGTTTAAAATATATGAACGCATATTAATGTCTAAATTTCCCAAATTTGTCAATGGTGAAGATACATCAGAATAAATAAAATTTCTTTTTATCGTTTTTGTTAAAGGATTTTCTATATTAATTTCATACTTTGCTAAATTAAACTTGTTTAAAATTCCCATTTGCTTTATTGTTACAATATTTCCATCTTCTCGATAAAAAGGACCTGACGTTACTGCCTTTTCATTAGTTCCGTTATTTTGATTAGCATATGATTTATTTTGATATTGATTAGAATTAAATTGTCCATCCCTTTCTCTAGCATTCTTTATTTCTAACTCTATGTAATATTCTAAAGTTCCTTCTTCTTTAAGCTTTGCTATCTCCTGTAATATCGGAATGTATTCTTTAAACATTTTCTCAGCATAGTATTGCTCTGTTGGGCTTAGATTTTTATAATTATCAGGATGATATTTCCTTATATACTCTCTATATTTCGCCTTAATTTCTTGTAAAGTTACTTCTCTGGCTGACTTTCCTTTGAAACAATATTGAAAGACCTGCAATTTATTTGCCATTTCTACCTCCTAATATTTTTTTTATATTTTTACATATTTTTTTAAAGAAGTTCTCTTTTTTATATACAGTAAGATGATTTTCCTTTATTAATTTGCTATTTTTCTCTTTTTCAAATTTCTTTCTAGCTTCTTTGTTATAGAATATATCATGTTGTAACATCTGATGAATTTGCTCTTTTTCAGTTCTTATCTCATTTTGATATTGCTTTTCATACTCTTTTTTTTCGCTCTCTGAACATAAAAATTCTCTATATATAGCAGATAAATATGTTTTAGTATCATCTAATAGCTCTTGCTCATTCAAAGGTTTACTATTGTTTAATTTTACTTTATAACTATCAGATTTATTTTCTTTAAATAACTTTATATAACTTTCTGGTATCTTATTTATATCTTCTTGTGACATGTTTGCTATAATAAAATCCATCTCTGCACATGCTTCATGGTTCATTTGTTTCACCTCTTTCGTTATAATCTTACATTATATCTATAAATACTTCAAGTCTTTTATAAATTTATTAATAGCTCTAAATTTTATTATTTATATGTTAAGATATTATTCTTCTATTAAAATCCTATCCTTTTTTCTTTATGTATTTCAATTTCTGGTATATCTTCTATTGTAATTTTTCTTAATTCTTTCATGTCTTGAATCTCTCTACATCTTTTTGCATGTTGCATTAAAGTTTTCTTAAATACATTTATTACAAATCTTGCATTTCCAAAGTTTCTTGTTTTTATGTTTTGTTTTATAATATTTAATATTTCTCTCTCTGCTTTTTCCTCTATTTCAAATTCTGCCTTTTCTACTTCTTTCTTAAATATTGTTAATAATTCTTCTTCTGAATAGTCTCCAAATTCTATTGTTTCTCCTACCCTAGAAATTAAGCCAGAGTTTAATTCTAAGAATTCTTTCATTTCTTCTTTATATCCTGCAAATATTATAGTTATCCTTCCTTCATAGTCTGTCATATATTTTGTTATTGTTGATATTGCATCTTGTGAATAATTGCCATTGTTTCCTGCTTGATTCATTAGCGTATATGCTTCATCTATAAATAATAATCCATCTAGTGCATTTTCTAATACTTTTGCTGTTTTATTTGATGTTTGTCCTACATATTCTCCAATTAAGTCTTTTCCTGTTACTTCAATTAGTTTATTATTTTTTATATATCCTAAGTTATATAGAATTTCCGCAAAAATTCTTGCTACTGTTGTTTTTCCTGTTCCTGGATTTCCTATAAATATCATGTTTAGGTTTAATGGTATTCTTTTTTCTAATTTGTTGTTTAACATTACTAAATCTATTAAACCTTCCAATTCTTTTTTTACATTAGTTAATCCAACTAATGTTGAAAGTTCTCCTTGTATTTCTTCTGTACTTTTCTTTAAACTGAAACTTTCATTAGTTAATCCTATTACATCTTTTTTTGTGATATTCATTAGGTTATTTTCATCAAAATCCTGTGCATGAACCATTACTAATCTTTCAAATAAATTAATCATAAATCTTGCGTTTCCAAAGTTTCTAGTATTTTTATTAATATCTATTATTTCAATTATTCCCTTTTTAGCACTCTCTTGAATTGTAAAGCCCTTACTTAATGCATAATTGTCTAATATCTGTATTAGTTCTTCTGTTGTATAATTGCTAAATTCAAATGTATATCCTATTCTTGAAGCAATACCTGGATTAGAGTCCAAAAAGCTTTTCATTTCTAAGGTATATCCAGCAAAAATTACAACTAGTCTTTCTTTATATTTTTCCATTGCTTGAACTAATGTTGCAATAGATTCTTCTCCAAAACTTGCATTTTTATTTCCTGATACAATTGAATATGCTTCATCTATAAATAGTACTCCATCTAATGCATTTTCTATTATCCTAGATGTTTTTATGGCAGTTTGTCCTACATATTCTGCTACTAAATCTTTTGCTGTTACATCTATAAATTTATTTTTCTTAATATATCCTAATTCATATAAAATGTCTGCCATTATACTTGCAACTGTTGTTTTTCCTGTTCCTGGATTTCCTAAGAATAACATATTCATATTCATGTTTTTGTTTTCTAATCTATTTGATATTTTTTTGTTAAATATTAATAAATTTCTAAATTTCTGAACCTCTCTTTTTATTTCTTCTAGCCCTATCAAGTCTTCAATATTTTTCTTTGAGTTTCCATTACATATTTTTTTGTTATATTTTATTCTATCATCTTTTAGTTCATTAGATACATTTGTTTTATTAAAATTGTTATATACAATATCTCTATATAAACTTTCAATATAATCATTATTTTTTATAGCACTTTGCCTATAATCCTCTTCAATAAACTTTCTTATATTTTTTTCAATTTCTATTGAAACTTCATAATTATTCTTTAATCTATTTATTATTTTATTTTGTAATTTTTCTAAACTGTATTCATTTATTTTTATATTATGTCTAATTCTTCCTTGAAGCATTGGGTAACCTTTTATAAAATTTGTTATATCATTTTTTGATGCAATTAATGTAATATTTCTATCATATATTTTCATACTGCTTTCTATTGAATAAAATAAGTTTTCCATCTTACTTTGTGATAGTGATATTTTTTCAATTTCTTTTATTACAACCATTCCACTATCTTTATACATTTTATCTATATTATTGATTATTTCTGCATCTTTTTCACATTTATTATATAAAAATTCAGTATCAATAATAGACATTTTTTCTTTTATATATCCACAACTTGTTGCAAATCTATATATAATAGACATAATTTTTTCTAATAAACTCTCATCTTCAATTTGCAAATTTATATTTAGTTGAACATATGGTAAATGATATTGATATTTTATATGATAATTTCTAATATAAGTTATTATTTCTATTAATTCTCTTTTTACATCTTGTTCGCAATCTAAATTGTTTATTTGATATACATACCATTTATAATAAGTATTAAATTTACTTTCTGCAATATTTCCACATTTATATATCGCTCTTTCTAATACTTTTTTAGGGTTTAATTTTTCTATTGCACATAAATATAATACATATGCTGCTATTTTATATGGTGAACATTCATACATCGTTGTTTCTTTGTTATCCTCTAAATTGTCTAAGTATAGTCTTTCTTCTATTGTATTTCCCATATCTGTATAATAATTATATAGATTATTTATTAATGAGTCACTATTAACTTTTAAGTCTATACGATTATATTTAACCATATTATCTACAGCTTCTATTAATTTTACAGTTTTTGTTTCAACTAATAATTGTGCTATTCTTAACTCTGAAAATTGACTACATAATTTTATAACTTTGTTTGCTACATTTCTTTCTAATACTTCATTGTTTATACTTTTATTTACTGACTCATCTACTAATTTTTCCATTAGTTTGTCTATATCCAACTTGTTATGATTTGCATAATTTTTTAAATCTGCATATGTTTTAATTGGACAGAATTCTGATTTTACATCACACCAATTGCATTTTCTTCTAATGCTTTCTGAATATTGATTATATTCAATAGTCCAATTACTAGTTTCTCTCATCATATTATAATTTGCAAAATTAACAGCTAATAAATCAATATAATCCTGCTCTTCGCTTTCTCTATTGTATGTACATAAGTTTAAATATGAATATTTTAAGACTTTACTATTATTATCTTCTGTACATGTATATAAGCATTTAGCTTTGTGTATAAAGTTCATAATTCTTACAGTAACTGGATCTAAGTATTTACTAAGTTCATATCCCTCTATCATCATTTTTCCTTCACTTTCTACATTATTCTACATTTTTATTATATTATCTCATTATATAAAAGTCAATTGAAAAATTTAGAAATTTATATGTTTCCTCAATCATTTATTTGTTTATTCTAGTTATAGAACAAATAAGAAAAATCAAAAATTTTTCTTTAATTTGTTCTGGCCCTACCAAAGTTTTCGACTGTAAGGAGAAAATCTTTGGGGGCTAGCGATTATAGCCTTTATATAATAGGAAAGTATCACTTTCCTATTATATAAAATATGAACAAGGCGTTGTATCTTAAGATACAACGCCTTTAGTCTGTACCAGCTAGTTTCACTGCAACTAGTTGGAAGGATTTATTCAGTTTTTTTTATTCTTTTTGTCTTCTGCTATGCCTGTGGATGTCTCTGCAAACACAGAGATAAAAATACAACCCAAGAGGAATAGTGCTATTCCTCCTATCTTGCCTACAATTACAAGCGGTATAACAGATAATATTAAGATTATCACCGTAATCCCCTGTCTGTTTTTGGCAGAGACAAAAAGTGCAGAAATGATGAGTACGAAAAAAAGTACAGTTTTAATTGTTGCCACTTTGATAGGCACTATTTCCAAAATCATATAAGCACTGGTTTGCGTAAATATAAAGCTTACTGTTCTGCTACATATCAGCCAAACAACTAGCCCATTTATCAAACTCCATATTTGACGTTTGGGAAGAATCTTCTTGAATATATTAAATATACCCCGTACTAATCCTCCAAGCACCCCTGAAAATCTAGAAGTACTCCGTCTTCCATTTTTTCTTTTCTTTTTGCTTTTCTTTTCTTCTTCGACATATTTCCAGTCGACATCAATTGGTTCATTTGCGTAAGTTCCGAGTTCAATCATAATAATAATGCTCCTTTCTTTACTCAAGCTCTCGACATATTTCTCTTATATTATACCACTTTTCTATCAAAAAAGCAAATTATTTCCTTTTAAAGCCTTGCCCAAATGCTTCCCTTGCATTTGAGATTACCAAAAAGCAATCTGAATCTATTTTGCTTGCTATTCTTTTAATCTTTGATACTTCTCTTCTTGAGGCTACACACCATAACATTACTCTTTCTTCTTCATGATACATCCCTTTTGCATATATTCCTGTACTTCCTCTTTCTACTTCTTCACCTATTTGTTTTGCTATTTCTTCATATTTATTCGATACTATAAATATCATTTTTGTAAAATTTGTTCCTTCAAATATTATGTCTATCATCTGTCCTGATAAATATATTGCAATGGCAGAATATAATGCAATTTCTATTTCTTTGAAAAATATTGCATTTATTCCTACTACTATAAAATCTATTAATATTATGATACTTCCTGTCTTTGCTGTTGGCTTGAATTTTGATATTATACTTCCTAGTAATTCTGAACCTCCTGTTGAAGCATTTGCTTTTAAGATTATTGCTGTTCCTATCCCTATTATTATTCCACCATAAATGCTTGCTAGTAGTCTATCTCCAGTTAATGGTCTAATTCCTTCAAATATGTTTAAAAATAATGAAAGTAGTCCTGTGCCTATTATTGCTTTTACAAAAAATCTTTTTCCTAGCTTAAATAACGCTATTACAAATAATGGTATGTTTATTATTATCATTGATGTTCCCATTGGAAATTTAAATAAGTAATAAAGTATTGTTGTTATTCCTGTAAAACCACCTGATGATAATTGATTTGGTAATAGAAAAAAATCTGTTCCTATTGCTAAAAATAATGAGCCTATTATTATTAATAATACTTCTTTTAATATTTTTCTACCTATTACATACATTTCTTTTGCTTTATATGTCATACATTTATTCTCCTTACAAGAAAAGTGGATTTGCCACCTTTTCTTTTGCCGATTTAAGTTTCCGAATGTAATGAGGAAATCTTAAAGGCAATAGCGATTATAGACTTTTATATGCTAGGAAAGTTTATTATCTATTGTTAAATATATAATTGTTGATAAAACTTTCCTAGTATATAAAAAAGGTGCCATTCATTACATTTCATTTTGATTTAACTTTTGATGAATGGACGTGCTAATAGCACGCTCCTACATTACTAGGGTAATTTTTCTGAAGAATGGGCGATTAATAATCGCTCATACAACAATAAACACCTTATAATGTATTATTTACATTATAAGGTGTTTTATGTATTAATCTTCATAGATTGTAAGAATCTTCATTTCCAGTCTACCTGGTCTAATCTCTTCGTTAGGTATTACTTGTAATTCTACTGAATACAGTTCTTTGAATTTATCTAGATTTTCTTTTTCATATCCAATTACATTATTTACATTAGTTGGATGTACCTCTACTTTTACCTCTTTTACTTTACTATTATATTTTTTTATTCTTCCTACAATACTGTCATACCAAATACTGTCTTCTACTAATTGTGGAAAATCTTTATGTGTTGGTCCTGCAATTACACTTATTTCTCCTTTGTTTAAGTTTTCTTCATTTATATCTACTACTGTTATCTCTTTTATTTTCTTTTTGTTGAACATATATATGATATCTTTACATCTTTCTACTGCTTGTGTTAATGTTAATGGTTCATATTCTTTGTTCCTATATGCTTGTGCTAAGTCTGTTCCTTCAATTACTAAAGCAGGATATAGTCTTATTACTTTTGGTCTAAATTTCATTAAGAATTTTACACTGTCTATTTCATCTATTTTTGTGCTATCTGGAAATCCCACCATTAATTCATAACCTAAATTCATTCTGCTTCTTCTTATTAATTTTGAAGCCTTTTTTATGTCTTCTAGTCCAAAGTTCGCATTATACTTTTTTAGTATAAAACTATTTGCAATTTTTACCTCTAGTTCTACTGTTATTACATTATATTGTTTTAACATTACCAAAAATTCTTTTGATATCATTGTTGGTTCTACTGATATATGTAGTTTTTCTAATCTCTTACTTTTCATTTTTTCGTTTGCTTCTCTTAAAAAGTTTCTTATATCACATTTTTCTATATTTGATAAACTTCCTGCATAATATTGTGTATATTTTTTCATTTTTTATATCATTCCTCTCTATCAATATTGTATTATTTTGTTTTTCAATTTTATAATTCTAAAGCATATTGAGCTGCTTGCATTTCTGCTTCTTTTTTACTTTTTCCTTTTCCTTTTGCTAATATTTTTCCATCACATGATACTTGTGCTTCAAATCTTTTATCATGGTCTGGTCCTGATTCATGTATTATTTCATATACAATTTTTACATTTCCATGTATTTGCAATTTTTCTTGTAATACTGTTTTATAATCTTTTACTCCAACATGTTGTGTTGCTTGTTCTATTGAATCTTTTAAGTTTTCTATTATAAATTTTTTAGATATCTCAATTCCACCATCTATACACATAGCAGCTATTACCGCTTCTACACTGTCTGCTAATATTGCTTTTAGTTTTGTCTTTCCATTGTTTTTTTCACTTTTCCCTAAAAGTAAAAAATCACTAAAATTATGCTTTAAGGCTACTTCATAAAGACTTTCTTCACATACTACTGTTGCTCTAACCTTAGTCATTTCTCCTTCTTTTAATTTTATATAATTGTTATATATGTATTCACTCGATATATATTCCAAAATACTATCTCCAAAGAATTCTAATTTTTCATTACTTTGAACATTTTTTGTGTTTGCATAAGATGTATGTGTAAGTGCTTGTTCTAATAGTTTTTTGTCTTTGAATTCATAGTCTATACTTTTTTCTAATATTGTAAAGTCCATTTTTTCCTCCTCTTTATAGCGATATTATATACTGTAACATTTAAAAAATCAATATTATTTATTGCATTTTCAGTGAAATTTAGTGATTATGCTTATTAATAAAAGGCGAAGATTTCTATAGGCATTATAGCCTAAAAATCTTCGTCTAATATTAATATAACCTATTGCTCTAATTCTGTTTTTACTTGTGTTATTTGCTGTGGTGTTGCCTGTTCTGCTGGTTTATAGTATCCTTTACTTTGTGCTACTCTATATAGTTCGTATTGAAAGCTCTCACTGTTGTTTCTTATTTGTTGCATTGTACTTCTTAATTGCATATTGTCTGTTTCTGTTATTACCCCTTGATATGTTTTTAGTTCTTCTTTTGTTCCGTTTAATATATCATTTACCATTGTCTTTTCATCCATTGCTTTTTCCTCCTTAATTATTTAAAAATGACATTAGTTTTTGCTTTGTATTTAAAGCGTCCTGTGCTGATTTTGTAAATATTTGCTTTATTTGTGGATCTACTGCTTGTGTTGCATATGTGTTTAGTTTTTGATATGTTGTCTCGTGTGCTCCAATTAAATGTCTTAGATTTTGAAGTTCTATTTGACTTAAATTTGCCATTTCGATCTTTTCCTTTCTTTTTGTTTTCTATATATTATTTACATTTTTTTATTTTATATTCAAATTTTTATTTTATATTCAAAATATATTTAAAATATTAAATCAATTTTATAGTATAACCTATGACAAACGGACGCCCTAGTAAAATTTGGTGAAGCATGGAAAATTTTCAAAGTAAATTTCCTGCATCACCAAAATTTTTCACGTTTCGTTCATCAAAATATAAAAATAATAAAATAAATTTTTTATTTTTATATTTTTGTTCACTGCACCAATGGCACCCCCACATTATTTTATATATGAGGTTGGGTCTAGATATTCACTATTTTTTAGTATTTCAAAATGTATATGTGATTTATCTAATACCTCAAAGCTCGCTGTATTTCCTACTGTTCCTATTGTTTGCCCACTTGTTACTTTTTCTCCTACTTTTACAAATTCTGCTGTTAATAAGTTTGAATATCTCGTCTCAAATCCGTTTACATGTTCTATTATTACCGTTAGCCCATATCTTGGATCATTTTTTATTGATTTTACTGTTCCTTCTGATGCTGCTTTTACAACTGTTGTTAATTCTGCTTGTATGTCTACTCCTGTATGTGTTGTCCATTCTTTTAATGTTTCAGAATATATTAGGTTTTCTTTACTATATTCTTTTATTATTTCTCCTTCTACTGGTTTTATAAAGCTTGGGTCTGGTATTATAACTGGTGCTTCTTGCTTTTTTACTTCTGGTGCTTTTGTTTCTGTTTTTTGCTTATTTTCTGTTTTTGTTTCGATTTTGTTTTCTACTTGTTTTTCTGTTTTTGTTTCGGTTTTATTTTCTACTTGTTTTTCTGTTTTGCTTTCAGTTTTATTTTCTTCTTTTTTTGATTCTTCTACTGTTTTTCCTATTGAACTGCTTGCTTCTTCATAGCCTTCTACAAAATCATCTCCTGTGCTTCCTTCTGTTATAGATGTTTTGTAGTCTAGTGCTTGTTCTCTATATTCCGAATACATTTTGTTTATGTTTACTATCATTGCTGCAATAAGACATAATACTACTATTATTGTTAATATTATACTGATATAAGTAATTTTTTTAATTTTCTTTCCCATTTTTATTCCTCCTTTGATATTTAGAGTATTTCCATTTTTTTCTGCTTTATACATTTTGTTGTTAATTAAATGATTAATATTTTTTTCATAGGGCACAGTGGTGTCATTTCTCTCTTCAAGCCCAGTTAAATTTGTAAAACGAGAAAAATTCGCTATGCAATTTTCCTCGCTTTGCAAATTTACCGTAGGTATTCCACAAACGGTGCCCCTACACAAATTTTCCACGACATTATGTTATATTCACAATCTCTACTCCTGTATAATAATGTTATAGAAATTCTATTTCTATAACATTATTCCTCCTTCCATAATTTTTGTCGAGTAAAATTTACTGCGTAAATTTTTCACGATATTCATATTTCTTTATTCAGTATTTTTGTCGAGTAAAATTTACTGCGTAAATTTTTCACGACATTCATATTTCTTTATTCAGTATTTTTGTCGAGTAAAATTTACTGCGTAAATTTT
>CAOKRJ010000024.1 GCA_948471115.1 uncultured Clostridium sp. | reverse complement strand
ATTCTCCTTTTTCAGTAAAATCTTTTCTGATATTTTTAAATGGATCTTCTAATAAATCTTTAACAGATATTTTTACAGTTTTACTTTCTTCTGATATTTCTTTAATAACTACTTTTATTTGCTCATTTACGTTATACATTTTTGATAAATCTTCTATATATCCATATTGTAAATTTTCAGCTTTCATAATAAAGTCTATTCCTACACACTCAATTCTTATGAATTTTCTCCAAACACCTACTACTTTTGCATAAATTTTATCTCCAATTTCAACTTTTTTAATATTAATCTCACGTAATCGTTCCATTGCTTTTATTCGAGAGCCTACTGCTTTCGCACTTGTTTTATCTGTTTCTACTATAATGAATTTTATTTCTGCTCCCATCATATTTCTAATTAATTTCTTATCATTATTAGAATCCTTTGCAATTTCTGTAGCTGGTATTAAAACCTTTATACCTTTAAAATCTACTATAGCACATGTAATGTAATCATTTTTCATTTTTTCAATTTCTATTGCAATTATCTTTCCTGATAAAATTTTTCCTCTTTCTTTAGATGAATTAACATTTTGCCATATAATCTTTTTTTGTAATTCATCCGTCATAACTTCTCACCTTCTTTTTGTTTAATTTTAGTTATAGGTATAACCAATAACTTTTAAAAATCTTTAAAACTGAGTTTTTTCTTTTTTGCTTCTTGCTTACTTTTTTCGTTTATTACATTATCTTTAAATCTTTCCTTTTGTTCTTCTAATGTCATATCTTCTAGTTTACATGCTTCTGTATGTTTAGAATAATCATATTTATTACATATAAAAGGTTTTCTACCTCTAACTATTACAATTTCTTTATTATTATCTAATTTTAATAATTCGTCTGGGTTCATTAAATTTCTCTTATTTGTTGATATATTTTCCATTCCATAAGTAAATTTACCATCAAATCCTGCTTCTTTTCTTATTGCATTTGTTTCTACTGTAGCAACTCCTAAATACTCAGTTATATATTCTGCTGTTAAAATATCTCCGACAACCGCATACAAATTTTTGTATCTGCATTTCCTAATATTTCTTGCCAAACATCATTATCATATCTGTTTTTTAATTGTGCAATATTTTGAAATATCATAAATATATTAATTCCTCTACTTCTAGTAGTCGCTAATTTCTTTTCAAAATCTACTATTCTTCCTATGTTAGTGAACTCATCTAGTATTAATGATGTTTCAACTTTTTACTTTCCATTAGGGTTCTCATCTGCTTGCTTTATAAGTTTTATAAACAGAAATGAAAAAAATAGTGTTGAAAGAAAATCAAATGCACTGTTTGTATCGCTTGTAACTACAAATACACAAGTCTTTTTATTTCCAATGTTCTCAAAATTTATTTCATCTTTGTCAGTAATGTTTCTTATCTTATCAGTTTGAAATATCTGTAGTCTTGTCGCTAAACCTGTTACAATAGACTGTTTTACAATGTCTGTTGCTTGTGCATATATATTGTAACTTAATCTTGTTGGTCCTGAAGTATTAAAAAATATATTATCTATTTGCTTTATGTTTCCACTCGCCAAAGCATCGTAAATAAATCCCATACTTTTATCATCTTCTTTCTCAACATAGTTAATTACATATAGCAACAATGCTTTTAATAAGTTTTGTTCTCCTCTGTTCCAAAATTCATCTCCTCCAGACCTTCTATTCAATTGTGTTCCCTCTATAACAATTTGACTAAATATTTGTGCATCTGTTTCATCTTCCACAAATTTTATAAACCTTGCACCATTAGAAAATTTAGGGTTTACTAAATTAAATACTTTAACATCATAATCTTTACTTTCAAGGTATTTTGCTAGTTTTCTATATAATTCTCCTTTTGGATCAGTAAAAACTAAACTCATATTCCTACTAATTGCTAACTGTAATTCTTCTTGTGACAATTCTATTCCGTTTGGTATAGCAAAACCTCTTGATTTTTTACTTCCACTTGAACCAAATACTGCTATATTTTTATTCAAATATGTATCCATAGGAAGAGTTATAATTTCCTGTTCCTCTGTTTCTCCTAAAATTATTCCATCTCTTTTTCCTATGCTCAAATACTCTTGTATTTCTTCTTTTGTTCCCCAGTCTGCTGTCCCAAATGTTCCATCTTTCTTTTTTAAATTAATTCCTTCAATTTCTATCTTTGCATTCTGTTTTGTTGTTATTACATTTTTTGCAACTAATATAATTATTAAATTCAATATAATCCATATAATAGAAATTGTGCCATTTCTAAATATAACCGTAAATAGATTCAGTAAGTTAATATCTATTGTGTTTAAATCTGTTTGAAAACATTTTTCTAATAATTTCATAAATCCATTTATTGCTGGTATTAAGATAATGTATGAAATCAAAAAAAATAAAAGTATCTTAACCTTTTTATTCTCTTTCATCTGTACCTCCTAACCAATCATCAATTTCTATGATATTTGCTTTGTTGGTTAGTATCTCATTTATTTTTTCTTTATTCTCTTGTAAAGTCATAACATTTATTTTTCTTTTCTCATTTTTGATATTTCTATAAAATATATTTAATCTATAAAGTTTTTCTGTATCTATAAAAGGCATTAACACTATATATTCATTATCTTCTTTCATATATTCAGCGTTTTCCCAATTAGATAATAATATGTCAGTATTTTGGTAAATTTGTTTTGTTATTTGATAAAAGTCTATTTCTTCAAGTTTTCTCATTATTAGTAAATTTCTATTTGTAGGCTTTATTATAACTGTTGATTCTTTACCAAATACAAACTTTTGATTTTTATTTAACATTTTCATATTCTCTAAAAAAATTATAATATTTTCATAATCTATTGTCTTTCGTATATCATTGATTATTTGACTTCTATATGATGTCTCCTTATCTTTTGAAATGTAATACGATATACTTTGTTTACCTTGATATTTTAACTTTCCTAAATATTTTCTAGATGTTTGAGTTAATTGCATATTGTCTTTCATATTCCAACTTGCAATGAAATCAATATTACTATCTATTGTTAATCCAGCAATCATAGCAATTTGTTTTACTCTCTCCATATATTCATTACTCCTACATGAAAAACTGTAATCATATCCAAACTTTTTTACTAATCTTGTTCCTTTATTATCCAGTTTTATATATACTCTATCTACTCTTTTTATATATCTTCCTTTTTCTAATACCTTTAGCCTTTTCCAATAATAATACTTCGATTTGTATATTCTCTTACAGTCTGTTCCAAGCATCAACTTATACTTTCCTAAGAACATCAAAACTTCTATATCTCTTCCGAGTTAATTTTATTTCCACATTCTATCCTTTCCTCCTTTCTTGCTTCTTGATACAACACACGATTTTTTTGTCCTCAATTTTTTTCCTGTGTTTTACCCCTTGTACTCCACACACTATGATTTTTAGTTTTGCTTTATTTTTCAATGTTTTTTATATTATCAAAGTGTCTAGTTGGAAATTCTAAAAAATTGCCTCAAATAGACATTTTTACATATCCATTTGAGCCATGTTTTGTATCCAGTTCAACATTTTTTCACCCTTAAAAACATAAACTTCTGTATATGGATTTTTCCTTTTCTCTGTCTTTCCAAGAACTCCATAAAACATATTAAAAATACTATCATCTTGTATCACTTTTGATAATACCAGTCCATCTACAACAGGTTTTATAAACTTATTATCTATATCAATATTTTTTTGATTTTCTACTACTTTTATAAAAACAAATACTAATTGATTATTAAATAAATTTCTATACTCTTTTGTTTTTTCCATTACATTTAGCATTATATTTTTATAAGCATAGTTATTGATATTTTTATACTTTGGTATTACTTCAGGAATATATATTTTCAAAATATCATTCTCAAATGTAGCTTTATATCTATTGTTTAAATAATTAATTTTGTCCTGTTCATTAACTTCGTATTTATCTTTTAATTTAATTTTATTAAATATATTATATCTTATCCTTTCAAAACTTTTTAAGTAGTTTTCAATATGTTTATTTTCAACAATTTCTTGATTATTGAGAATAAACTCTGTTTCATCTCTTAAATCTTCTAATTCTGTTAAAATTTCTTTTTGCATATTTTTCTCCTTTCGTAAAAAAAATAGAAGATGCAAAAGTTTTAACTCTTATATCTTCTTAAATAATTTGATTTTCATATTTATATCCAATTGAAATTTTATTATATTTCTTGACTTTCTACTTATAAATAGATTATAATAAATATAGGAAATGACAATCCACAAACGTGGTTTTGCCAAATAGAGTTAAACTCACATCTACTCGTCAAAGTTACAGATGTGAGCTTTTTTTATTTATGTAGTTGCTTGTTAACCCAGTTCTTATACAGAACTGCTGTCAAGGCAACGTTTAATGTTAAAGATAACATTAAGGATATTATTAAAATTAGTATTACTTTAACCATAAACACCACCCACCTTTCTTACGATGTATCGTATAATGTTGGGTGGCAAAACCACATCTGTTTATCATCATTTCCTATGATAGTTATTCTATAATATTATTCTTATTCTGTCTATAATATTTATAAAATTCTATTACTTTTTTACTGACTTTCAATTATCTCCTATGTCATCATATTGTTCTGATATTGTTTCTAATAATTGTACTCTTGTTTTATCATTTATTGGATATACAAAATCCTGTGTAAAGTTTTTATTTTTTACTTTTCTCTTTGGCATACTAATATATCTACCATTTTTCCCATTCAATAATTTAATTTCCCTTACTATAAAACAATTATCTATGCATACACTTGCTGCTGCTAATAAATCTCCTTTATTAATTTTTTTAATTCTAATTTCTGTTATATTTAACATATAAAATTCCCCCTTATAATTTAATTTTGATTTTTAAAAAGAGTGATACAATATCACTCTGCTTTCTAATTATTTTTTTATTTTGATTTTTTTAATATGATTATTCCTGTTGTTATTCCTGCTAATGAAATTAATATACTTATTGTTAATAATAAATAATTTGTTTCATTGCCTGTTTGAATCTTTGGTATTTGTTTATTATAATAAGTAAATTCACATATAGAGTCTTTATCTTCTAATAATTCCTCATCTGCAAATGTACCTTTGTCATTAATTTCAATTTTTACAATTTTGTCTGATAATTGATATCCGTTTTGGTGCTTCTAGTTCTTTAATGTAGTATTCTCCGTATCTTAGTTCTTCAAAACTAACTATTCCATTTTCTTTGTCTGATGTAACCTCTTTTATTAGTCTAGTGCATTCTGAGTCTTCATATATTCCAAACTTAAAATCTGCTTTTATAATTTCTTTTGTTTCACTATCTACTTTAACTACTTTCACCGTTTTTAGGATAGGCATATCCCTCATCTCAATTAACTGTGTTTCTTTATTATAAGAAACTGAAAAAGTAATGCTCTCTGCTTGCTCAAATCCGATAAGGACAAGTAACTTCTGTTAGCGTATATGTTTTTCCCTCTTCTAGTCCTACAACTTGATGAGGTTTATCTGAAGAAATCCATTTGTCTATAATATTTCCTTCTTCATCTTTTACTTCAAGTTCTGCTCCTGGTAGTTCTTCACTTGTTATCAGGTCAGTTTTAGAAATTAGTACTATTTTATCAATCATCTCTAGCGTCTGTGTGAATTTATCACTACTTACTGTAAATTCAATATCTGTAGCCTTTACATATCCATTTACTGAAATTTCTTCGTGAAGTACATAACTCTCATTTTCAATCAAATTATTTATTCTATGGGGTTCTTTACCTGAAATCCATTTGTCAACTATATTTTTCGTTTTTGTATGTGTTACAATCATTGTAGCACCTTCAAGTTCATTTCCAACAATATCTTTTTTACTCATCTCTACAATTTTATCAATTAAGACAATTTCTTGAGTTTTTTTATCATAAGTAACTGTAAACTCTATATCTGATGCTATTGTATATCCCTCAGCTGCATAACATTCATGTAAAATGTACTTTTCTCCTTCCACCAAATTATTAATTTGGTGTGGCATTTTGTCTGATATCCATTCATCTATGACACAGCCATTTTTATCGTAGACTTTTAGTTCTGCACCTTCAAGTTCATTTCCATTAATATCAATTTTTCTCATCTCCACAATTTTATCAATTAAGACAATTTCTTGAGTTTTTTTATCATAAGTAACTGTAAATTCTGTACTTTTTGCTTTTACATATCCTTTGGGGGCATACAATTCAACTAATGTGAATTTTTCTCCTTCTTTTAAGTTTGAAACATAATGAGAAGTTTTACTAGAAGAAACCCATTCATCAATAATTTTTCCATTTCTATCAATAACTTGTAAATAAGCCCCCTCTACTTTTTCTCCCTCAACATTTACTTTGGTTATAGACACTTGTTTGTCAATCATTTTAACATTTTGATAATCAGAATTTTTTACAGTAAACTCAATGTCTTTTGCTAATACATAGTTCTCTGCTACTTGTATTTCTTTTAAAATACATTTACTATTAACACTTAACCCTTTTACTATATGAGTTTCATCATTTGTAGTCCAGCTATCGACTAATTCAAAGTAACTTTCTCCATTTTCGTTATAACATTCTTTGTATAGTTCTAATGTACAGCCTTCTATTAATTTATCCTTAATGTTTACTTTAGAAATTTCAATAGTAGTCATTAAATTTTCTAAATTTAATGTATATTCATATACTTTGGTTGTTGTATCTGTCTGTATAAACTCTACCATATAAGTTTCTTCATCTAATACATAGCCCTCCAATGTAGAAATTTCCTTCACAAAGAATTTTCCCATAGGCAAGTTTTCTACAGTTAAAGTTCCATCTTCCGATACAGAATAAATGCCAATCACTTCATTTTTATTATAGTAGTATGAACCGTCGGAGTAATCAATTATATCTTCTGCTGCTTTTATTTCAAATCTAATTTTAGAGTAATCTATATCTTCAGCAAGATATGTATATCCACTATTTTGGTCAATTTCTTCTACTTGCTTATTTATTATTAGTTTTCCTGTAGGTTGAAGATTAGTTACATCTACAGTTATCCATGCGTCTCCATCAATGTCATATACGCAGGTAGGGTTACTAGCCGTAACATTAAAAATCACTTCATGGTCTAACTCATTGAAACCCAACGGCGTTTTAACTTCTATTAATTTGAAGTTTCCATAGTGTAACTTGTTTTCTGTATAGGCAATTCCATTTTCGTCAGTAGTCCAATAATCATAGTAATCTTTTCCGACTTTGCATTTCACTTTTTCCCATTCTTTTGTGTCTTCATTTAATTTATAAAGTTCAAATGTCGCATTTGAATATACTACAGTCTTTCCAGATAATTCATCTCGCTTAACCAGTTTTAGATATGCAGAAAACGGTAAATCGTTTTCTACTTTCCAACTCTGCGTTGGAGTTTCAGAATCCTTTGTTAATGTTACCTCGAAATCCTTAACTCCAATAATGGTGTCCTTCGGCACATACGTCTCTCTGACTACATAACGACCAAAAGCAAGTCTGTCAGAAATTGCATAACCTTTTTTGTCGGTTGTTATTGTACACCATTCATCAAAGGAATATTCATCTGTGTGTTTCATAGCTTCTTCAAAACTTCCAAAGTAGTCAACATATTTTTTTAAAATGACAGTAAACTCTGCTCCTTCAATTAATTCTGCTGTATCATTCGTATCTGTTGACACCTTTATTATCTCAAATGGCTCTGTTTTTACAGAGTTATATACATACCCATATTTATTAATTACAGAAGTATATTGGTCTATATAATTAAAATTGTAATTATATGTTCTAGTATCTTGTGTATATCCCACAGGAATAGTCGTTTCCTTTAAATAGTAACTACCTAAAGGTATTCCATTAAGTGTTGAACCATTTACTCTTAACTTTCCTGTATAACTAAGTAATTTAACTGTTGCTATACCTCTCTCATCAAAAGTAAATGTAGCAACCTCATCACCAGAGTTGAAATAAGTAACAGTACCTGCCCTATTCCTAATTCTTTCATTTGCATACAAAGTATATACAGCACCATTCAATGTTGCATCTCCATGATGATATGTTTCATCTATACGTTTTTCATTACCTGTTAAACTGTCCTCTTTAGTTATAGTTAAACTTCCGTGTAGGTTCTATATTGATAAGTGTTTCTGAACTGATAAGATTTGAAGAATCTCCTCCTTCATTGCTAAATGTTAATGTATGTATAGTATCATTTAATAGGTATCCATATGGAGCTGAAATCTCCTGATAATAGTAATTTCCAGTTTCTAGTCCTTCAATATTTATTTTTCCACTTGTGTCAGTTCTAAATGTTTCGCTATATTCTCCATCATTCCATACTCTAAATAATGCACCTGCTACAGGAGCAGAGCCATCCTCATTAGTTTTTACAATTCCAATTTCTGCTGTTGGTGGTGGAATAGCACCATTAAGTATAGTTACACTTGCTGTTTGTCCTGCTTTAACTTCTATATCAAAAGGAGTTTCATCAATTTGATAACCCTCTGGTGCTTCTATTTCCTGAACGGTATAATTACCTGGTTCGAGTTCATTAATTACTATTTTTCCTCCTGTAACTAAAACATTTTCGTTAGAATAACCATTATCAGTTGTAATTTTTACTTTTGCTCCATCTAATAAATTTCCTGTTTCATCTGTTTTTACTATTTCTAAAGAACCTTTATTTGAAACTGTCTCCCAATTAACAGATAAATTTATATAATACTCTGGATCTATCTCAATTGAATACTGCCCCAAAGGTTGATAATTGGAATTTCCTGTAGACCAAATTATGTTAGAGTATTTATACGCAGTTTGACTTATATTTTCCGATGTCCAAGAAGGATTAATATCAAGTGGTGCCGCTAAAAAGAATGAATCTCCTCCATTTAACACTGCTCTATCAGTGTATATAATTCCTTTCGTCATGTTATGTAATTGAACACCAGGTTGCAAAGCAAATGAAATTGAGTATCTGCTATCTCCAAATAACGTAATTGCTTCTGTTGCTTGTTGGTCTCCTACTACATGTCCTGTCATATGTGGATTAGAGAAAGAAAGTTTTAACACAGGTAATTCCTGTGAATTAACAAAGTTAATAAATGAATTTGCAACTTTGTGATTATTTCCAACATAAAAATAATCTAATGCAAGAGAAGTCATCACTATACCCATGCTTTCTGATGTAAAGCCTCCCCACTGTGCATCTCCACCCCAACCAAAATACAAACATTTGGCTATGTTAATGTTATCGTAAATACTAGATATTACACCTGTACCTGTTGGTGGTGTTTTTTTACTATGGTGCATACAAAATGCAATTTTCCCATCTATTGAAAAATGTCCCACTTTACTTCCACCGTAAGATACACTACCATGATATTGAACAGAAGATGATGCACCTGGATTTGCATAAAGCATAATTTCATCATCTTTAGTTAATAAAAAATCATTTGCTAACTCTTCTCTATCTAATTCTTCTTCCATTTCTTCATCAGTACTATCCAAAAAAGAGCTTTCTTCAATTTCTTCATTAGTATTATCCAAAGAATAATTTTCTTCTATTTCTTCATCTATATTCTCTGAAGAATGTTTTTCTTCAATTTGTTCATTGATATTATTTGAAGAGTAATTCTCTTCTATATCTTGATTCTCTATTAAATTCTCAAATAAATCTTCAGTAGATGCGTAAACTACTGATGAAATAATATTTAAATTTGTAAATGTGCTAGTTAATAACAATATTAATGCACAAATAAATGTTATCAATTTTTTATTCTTTATTTTCATTTTTACCTCCATACTCATTTTCTTTATAAGAAAAAAACAAAAAAATAAGTGAAGATATATTTCTCCACTTTAACTATAATTAGCAATTTTGCATATATGATTTTAATTATAAAAACTAATAACTCCAATCAGATGTATCTATATCCCAATTAAACACATCACTTTTCATAACATATCCACCATTGTTATCTATATCTCCTCCATAATGTGTATCTACTGTTTTAGAATCACTTTTTTTATCATTACTTGATGTTTTGTTATTTGAATTTGAACTTGTAGTATTTTTATTAGAATTAGTTGTAGTTGAATTTGATTTTGGTTTAGTATTTTTGCTTTCTTTTTCTGTTACCTCTGTATTTTCTATTGGATTAGATTCTTTATTGTCTTCTATAATATTTTCTTTATTTTCCTCCTGCAAAATTGTATCATTTGTAATATTTTCTTCTTGTATTTCCTTTGTATCATTTGTAGCTGTTTCTTCTTTTACTTCATTTGTATCTGCAATCTCAGTATCATCTATGTTATTAATATTATTTTTAGTTTTAAACGTAATGATTATACCAATAACTAATGCCAATAATATAAATGTTAAAATAATAATTAAAAAATACTTCTTTTTCATACTTCATCACTCTCCATATTTTCAGTATATCATATTTTTTTTACAATTGATACATTAAAAAAAATTTTCTGCTTTATAAGTATAAATTATACTAATATCAATAGTTTTTTTATGTTTAATCTATTTTTTCTAATTTTGCAACTATAAAATACCTCTTTTCTGTTGGAGTTGTATGATTATTTAAGTATGAACATGTTGATAATTTTACTATTTTTTCAATTTTATCTATATCCTCTATAAAATATTTGCTTACTTTTTTATAATATTCTATTTCTTCTTTAAAATCTAATGACTTAATATTATTTTCCTCTTCAGTTATACCTATTGAGTAACAACTGAATATTGTTGCTTTATAGTTTTGATTTTTTGTATATATTTTAAAACTAGAATGTTCTTTCAAAAATTCTTCATTCATATATTTTGCTAGTTCTGAAAACATAATTCCACTTTTCATGTTATGCCCATATATAATTGTTACATTATCATTAAATGGATTACTATTTAGTGTAAATATTGAGCCATTGCTATTGTACTTTCCATCATATGAATGTTTTAAATATCTTAAATCATTATCATCTTTCATAATAGGATAATTTATCTTTGTATTGTCTATTTTTATCCAACCTACAATATCCTTATTTACACTTTCTAATCTTTCCCATTCTATATTTATTTTCTCTTCATCACTTTCTTCTGTTATTACATTTTCACTTAATTCTATAATAGTATCATTACTTTCTTTGTACTCTAAAAAGTCTTTAATAACAAGATATAACAAGATTGCTAATATGATGATAAATAAAACTATAGCTATTCGTATTATTTTTACTTTTATATAAAACTCATCTCCTTTTATTGCTTTTCATAAATTTTTTTATTTACTTTATACTTAAAAAGAATTTCTAATTCCTTTTCTCTTTTTCAATTTTATATTAAAGGTTTTTCTATATAACTCAGATATATCTTTAAAATTTCTTGGATGTTCAATTATTTCCTTTATTTGACTTGGATAGAAATTACCATATAATATATCATAGATTCCTAATTGTAAAGCCAATTTTGTTTCTTCTTGTTTTTGATTTTTTAATAGTAAAATAACTCTTATATTCATTTGTTTTAATATAAATAAAAACTCATGCAAATTTCCTTCTATTGATTGTGGCGATATTATAACTGTCTGTCCTTCAAATGTATTGTTTTCAATTAAGTAATCGCTATAATGTGCAATTATTGAATCTCTTAAATTTATTTGAATTTCTTTATCAATTTCTTCTATTCCTGTGTATATTACTATCATTAAATATATTCCTCCCTTTTTACTATTTCTAATGGATCTATTACCTCTCCAGCCTTCTTTACTGAAAAATGGCAATGACAACCTGTTAAAGCTCCATTCGTAGGATTTCCATTTTTATCTTTGTATGGATTGTTCGTTATTCCATATACGTTTTTTGGTCCTACTTTTCCAATGATTTCTCCTTTTTTTACAGTTTGTCCTACACTTACTATAAATTCTGGTGAACTATGACAATATGAAAATCTAAATAGTCCATCTGTACTTTCTATTGTAATCGTATATCCACCTGAGCCCCCCCCCAACCTGCTGACACTACTTCACCATCCATAATACTTACTAATTTTGTTCCTTCTGGTGCTGCTATGTCTATCCCAGAGTGAAAGGTTGATGCTCCTGCTGTAGGTGCATCTCTATTTCCAAATGCACTGCTTATTGTATAATGTCCGTTCTACAGGCCAATCTGTGTCTTCGCACATTTCTCCTCCACATATTTTACCTATAAAATCAAAAACACTTGTAAAAAATCCCTTTACCGCTTCTTTGTCATTTTCTTTTTCATATGTAGTATTATAGTAGGCAAGTTCTTTTGTCATATCTATATTATCATCATCAAAGGAAATATAAAGAATATCTGTTATACTAGAAACAAGAAATACAAGAATACCTATTATAATTATTGGTATTATAAAAGGCTTTATTAACAAAAGTGCTATATGTATAATTTTCTTTTTTATTTTGTTTTTTATAATGTTTTTAATCATTTTCATCATCTACTTCCATAGTTATAATCTTACTCTTTTCTTCTTTTTTATCTTCTTGTCTTGTGTTATTTATATTTGGTCTATCATACATTCTTTTTTGTATATTATTTTCATTATTAGTTTTGAAATTTCTTCCCTCCGCCATATACATACCTAAATTCATGAATTCTTTTCCTACATTAAATGCTTTCTTTACTCCACTTACGTTATTTATATCTTTTGAAGCATTTTGCATTCTATTATTAACTGTATTATTGTTCATTGTTTTATTTTCTGTTGAATTTGTATTTGTAATATTAGTTATTGAGTTTGTATTTTTATCTTCCATAATATTTTTTGAATATCTTTCATAACTTGTACCACTTGCTTCTTTGCTTTCTATATGATTAGCTTTGTTTATTACTTTTGATATAATACTATTTCCTCCTGTTTTTGTTTCATCATTATTTCCTTTAAATTGATATGCAATTGATTTTACTGTATGTCCCATTGCTGCTCCCATACCAATTCCTCGATTTGCTAGTTCTTCATTATTTACACCTGCTATTCTACTTACTAAGTTTTGCATTGTATTTTGTAAAGCATCTCCTAAAGGTAATATCATCATTCCCCATAGTAAACTAATTGCCCACCCTGCATTTGTAGGTAGAAAAGTTAAATATATTAAAAACAAAAACGCATATACAAATTGCATAAACGTATTTATAATTATTTGTCCGAAACCAGATACTACTTGCTATTGTTCGTTTATTTATAATCCAAAATACTGCTACAATTGGTGTAAATATTGTAAATACTATTAATGTAAATTGCCTTATTATAAACTTAATATTTATTTTTACAAATAAATAAGCAAATAACGCAATTACTATTGCTGTTGCTATTGCATTTCCTGTATTAATGCTTGTTAGCAATGAATTTCCCAGTAAATCATCTAAACTCCCATGAGCTCTTGATACTAATAATGTAACTAAGTTATTATTTAGCATTAGCATGAATTTTACAAATATTGGTGCTAAAATTATTGCTGATGCACCAAAAAATAATCTCATTAAATTATCTTTGACCTCATTTCTTTTGTCTGGACTTATGCCTGCGACAATCATTTTCCATGCTAAAATTACTATTGCTATTAGTATCGGTCCACCTATTATTCCTGCCATAGTCCAATACCATTTATTTATTAAATCCCAATTTTCCGTTGTAAATGGTGATAAAGCTGTTTGATTGTCTCCAAATATTAATTCATCATAATCTTTAAATCCGTACTCCAAATTCTTCTTTTGTTGTTAAATCAAATACAGTTTCTGCTATACCTCCGTATCATTTTTGCGATTATTTTTTCAAATAATCCTCCTTCTTCATTATCTATGGTTTCTTCAATTTCTGATTTCTCCTCTATCTGATATTTATCATCAGGATCTTCATAACCATCTAAAAATGGACTTGCATACACATAATCTATAAAGTTAAAAAAAATAAGTATTATTAAAACTATACTTATCAAAACCCTTTTTGTTTTCAAATATCTCACCGTCCTTTCTATGTTGTAATAAATTCACTTTCAAACTTTGTCATGTCAATTTTTATTGCTCTAACATCTCCTCCTCTAATTAAAATACATTCTCCTGGTCGTGCTTTTGTTAATATTTCTTTTACTCCACTTGGTAATTTAAAAAATTTCATTATTTCATCAATACTTCCTATTGATTGTTTTAATAAAATTATTGTATCACAACAGTTTATTATTGCTTCTGCTTGTCTATTTTGCCTTAATTCAGCTAGATTTTGAGTAGCCAATATCATTGCTACTTTTTTCTTTCTTGCCCTTCTTGCTAGATTTTCTAAAAAGTCTGATGTTTCCTTATTTTTAAATAAATTCCATGCTTCATCTACTACAACATATCTCTTTATTCTTTCCTTTGTAGCCATATATTTATTTGTTATCCAACTCGTCAAAACCAAACATACATAATATCTCATTATTTCATCTTTTATTTCTGAAATATCAAAACATATTATTGGGTCATTTATTTTTAAAGTACTTTGACAATCAAATATTCCAAGTGTATTTCCTTTTAAAAAATTACTTAGTGTACTTGCTAATTCTTTATTTTGTATCTTCTGTTTTATTACCCTATGAAAATCTGTCAACGTAGGCATTTTCTTTTTTATATTTCCAAATGTAATTTTTCCTTCATGTTTTCCACCTTGCTTTTCATAAATTGAATTTCTATCTTTTGTTATTTCTTTTTCTCTATACACTTCTCTTACAGCTTTCTCTATATCTGCTATTTCATTAGGTTTTAGCATTCTGTTTTCATATTTATTTATTATTCCATTAATAATACTTCTGATTTCAGTTATCTTACTGTCTATATCTATAAATCCTTCATCTTCGTCTATATCAATGTCAAATAAGTTTATTCCTACTGGTATTCCCTGTCTAATCTTTATAATTCTTCCACCTAATTTTTCAGTTTGTGCTACATATTCTCCTTCTATATCTAATATTGATGACCTTCTATTGATTAATGCTGTTCTTCCTATTATAGTTTTTACTGTTACTGATTTTCCTGCTCCTGGTACTCCAAATATTGCAAGATTTGCATTTGCAAGTCCTTCTGTAAATGTTTCTAAATTTATCGGAAGTCCAGTAAATAAATCTCTCCCTAAATAAATCCCTTCTTTTACACTAGATTTTGTCCTTGCTATTGGAAACATTGCTGCAAGTCCAGCTGTTGTCATATTTCTATTGTTTTCATTTATGATATTATTATTTAATGGTAATGTTTCTTTTAGGGCATCTAATTGTTTAAAGTATAATGGTCTTATTTCACATGACCTATTTGCAAACTCATCTCTTAATAACTTGCTATTTTCATTTAATTCTTCCAAACTTTTAGCATTTACTCTTAATGTTATCTTAATAAAAAATAACTTATCATTGTTTATTTGTATATCTCTTCTCATTTCTTCAAATGCTTGTATGTTTTCTTCAAGTCTATGTAATTCTTCAATATTACCTTGTTTTTCAAATAGAAGGTAATCTGACTGCAATTTTGTTACTTTATGAGTTAAGTATCTTATTACATTTCTTTCATCTGCAACTTGTACTTGTGTAGAAATATCAACATTTCCTATTGTGTTTAAAATATCATCTAGCCAACCAATTTCAATATAATTAGGATAAAACATTAATGTAAAAATCCTAGAATACTTATCATTCCCCATATAGATATAATCTCTATTTTCTTGTATTACTTCAGGGGCAAGTAATGATATTAGTTCAGGTTGGTTATCAAAGAAATTTTCTTCTTTTACTTTTTTTAGTTTTTTATATAATTTTATTTTCTTCTCTTTAGGTATTTTCTTGTTATTGCGTTGTTCCATCTTTTCTTCTATCAATGCCTGTAACATATAATTCAAAGCCTCCCTTCTGTTCAATATCAGACACTTTATTTTTGTTTTCTTTATGTAGTTGCTCATATATTAGTTCTACTATTTCTTTATCACTTAATAATCTTGTACTGACTTTTATGTTTAACAAATGATATCTTAATAATTGATAAAATTCTTTTAGTTCTATTTCAGCTACTTTTCTATTGTTAAAAGACGATATTATCATATAATTTTTTCTCTCAAATAAATTTTCATCTTTTTGTAATTCCTCTAAATGAGATATTATTTGGCTAGCATATTCTTTTACGTTGCTATTTGCGTTTATTGTATTAATTTTTATTTCTTCTAACATATCTCCAAGTTCAATTTGTTTCTTTATTTCTAAAAATTGAATTGGAAATTTAAGCATTTGTGCTATACTTATTAATTCTCTATCGACATTTGCTCTTTCTCCATCGTGTAAAAGGCTGTATTCTATACTTTCTAATTCAACTATTACAGAATGTTGATTTCTATTTATTGTAATTACTTGATTATTAAATACATCTATTCCCCATAAATTACTAAGTGTTTTTTTTCCTTTTTTTATATTTGAATTATCTACAGGTTTAAAGTCTTGTAACTTGTTTTTCTTTCTTGTATATATTAGAGTTCCTAGCATAAAGATAATTCCTATTAATATAAAAACAAATGAAATTATCATCTCTTTCCTACCTTTCAAATATAAATTTTTTCTTTCTAAATATGTATTTTAGAATATTGAGAAAGTATTTATCTGCATATGTATTTCCTATTTTTAAAAAGGCAAATGTCATAAATATTGCTACAAGACTAAGAAATATTAACATTTTTAGCATTATTGATATATGAAAGAATAATATTCCTACTGATATAACACTTGCAATTACATATAACATCTGTCTTAAAGATAGATAACCTCCGAATACTTTTTCTTCGTGCGTAAAATCAAATGGTACTTTGTATAAACTCATTGTATATCCTCCTAACCATTACTTCCACCAATTAATGCTCCTCCACCATTAGTTGCTATGCTTAGTATAATTCCAGAAACAATTAATGATAATCCGAAGTAACATTGTTCCAGCACATACCCAAGCTAATGCTCCTATTGATTCACTTCTTTTGTTGGCATTATTTGAGTTTACTATCATTTTTAGTGCAATAATAACAATGCTTACAAATACTAAAATTCCTCCGTATTGGCATTGCTAACTTTATTACTGCATTTTTTATATTTTCTGTAGCCTGATCTACCTCTGCTGTGCTAATACTACCATTTGCAAATACATTCTGTTGTAATAGCAATAAGGTTGTAGGTAACATCCATATTTTGTTTTTTGTTTTATTATATAATCTTTTTAAGTTTTCTTTTTTGATTTTTTTCATCTCTCATAACCTCCTCGACTTTATGCAAATATTTGGGTTATGGTATGTGTCACTTTCTTTAGTCAAATTTAAAATATATTAAACAATATTGGTATTGCTAATATAATAATGATTAAGACTAAAGATATTATAAAATTCTTTATTCCAAACTTTATTGCTTTTTCAGATTTCTTTTTGGCTCCGAATAACCATATTAATAGGCTTGATATTATCCATATTGTTAAAAGGATTACTGATATAGTAAAACCTATTTTCATAATATTTTGAAACATTATATCCAAGCCACCTGTTATATTTTCCATATCATATGTGGGTATCATTTTTACCTCCTGTTTTTAAGTGCAAAAAAATAAAAGCCTTAGCTTTTTTCTAAATCTCTAATTAAACTTATATAATAATACTCAAAAAAATTATTAATTTCCTTGATTGTTCCTTGATATTCCTTCTGTATATTTTTACAATTATCATACAAGAATAATAAGTTATCTCTTTTTGCTTTGGAAATTAATTGCTTTTTGCTACTTACAAATAATTCTTTTAAAGCATATATAATTATTTTTAATTTCTCTATATTTTCCTTTGTGAATATTTTTATTAGTTCTTCGGTATAATTAAACTCTATTTTTTCTAATAGTCTTCTAAACTCAATTTCTTCATCTTTAGTAAAATTCTCTGGATTTTGCTTTTCCTTTTTTATAATATAATTAAAGAATCTATCTATCCTATTATTTATATTATTATATTGAGCAATTCTGCTCATAGGGTATTGTTTATTTTGCTTATAGGGGTATTGTTCATTCTGCTTATAGGTATTAGTCATAAAATCCCTATGTATATCATTTATATAAATTCTTCTTTCTAATATTTGATTTTTCTCATCTTTTATAATATCTATATTTACGAACTCCAAATCTTCTAAATGACTTATCCATCTTGATATTGTTCCTGGTATTACATGATATAGTTCGGCAAAATATTTATTAGTCGCAAAGCAAAAACCTTCTTTTCCTGCTAATGCTGTTATTTCTCCATAAAGTAATCTTTCTGCATATTTCAATTCTTCACAATATCTTACTGAACTTGGAATTATTGCATAATATGAAGGTGTGTTTTGTTCATTCACATATTAATACCTCCTCGTCCAAATGGATTATATCGTCCTCTATTGGTAATGGCTCAATAGTATTATTTTCATTAACATTTTTCTCTTTTGTTAGTTCATTGCTATTGTTCTCTTCATCTCTTAATACAATATTAATTGAATAAGATGAAGTTAAAACATATTTTGAAATTGTTATATTTATTCCTATAAATATAATATATATTATAACAATAGGAATAAAAATTTTAATAAATTTATTCATTGGCTTTTTTACCTTTCATTAATAATATTCTTATTTCTATTTTGGAATTATTTGCTCACTTTCTAATATGATAGATAATGTAATGTTTTCGTCTAAAGTTATATTGTTCTCTTTGTCATATGCAATTTCTAATTTATAATTATGAATTTCTTTTAAAGTACCTAATATTATTGGCTCTACTGTTTTTGTATTTTCTCTACTACAACTAACTTGTATATTTTTTTCACTACCATCTTTATTTAATTTATATAGTTTATATTTTAATGGAGTATTTGATTGAGTAGACTTAATTGTAATGTTATATTTTATTCCTGTTTCGGTTACTTTTCCCTTTTCACTAAAATTACATATCGAAAAATATATAGGCTTTTGCTCATGATTAGAAATATAAATACATTTCTCTGATATTATCATTCTGCAAATAGGTTCTGCAATAGAAAAACGTATATTTCCTTCTATCTGAGAAAAATATGTACAAGCAGTATAGTGTATTAGAAATCCTAAAATTATAATAAATATTAAAATAAAAATTTGTACTTTTAATTTCATTTTAATCTTTTCTCCTTTCTAATGTTTACTCTCTTTACTCTTGTTCTTAGATTCAGGAAATATATTTACAACAATTATAATTAGTATCATTATAACTAATATTTGAATTTTATATTTAACATATAAATTACCTAAAAAAGTGGAATTCCATATTACTTTACCAACAATTTTATCTCTTGTTATAGGGTGTAAATCCCTCGCATTATTATTATCCCCTTTTGTATATATTTCATTGTTATTTATTTCAACAATTCTATGAGTTACATCAATATCAATTGATGAATCATAATATGTTATAATATCTCCTACTTGATATGTAGTATCGTCATTAGAGCATTTGATTACAACAAGTTCATTAACTTGAAATGTAGGTTGCATGCTTCCTGTTGCTACTATGTATAGCCTAAAGTTTAGTATTAAATATAAAGTAAATATAAGAATAGTTAAAATAAAAATAAATGATAAGATTTTGTTTATTGTTTTCATTTTCTCCTCTTTTCTCTTTTTTAAAATAAAAAAGCTCCCTACATAATATAAAAAATCATATTATGTAGGGAGTTAATTTTTTTCTTTTTTATTATGTCCTTTATATACTATATAATAGGTTCTACTTGTGTTCCTTTAGCTGTTACTTCAAATACATAATCAAAGGCATTTATTCCATCATTAGTATCTGCTGTATCACCAGCAACTACACTATTAGCTTCATCTTTTGTTTCATAGTCCCAAGACCATTCAATTCTTCTAATAACCGTTTTATCAGTTGCATTAGCATCAATTGTTCCTGTAATTTTGTCGTTAGTATTCCATTTTTTACCATCTAATTTTAACACTAGATTTGTTGGTAATTCATGCTCAGAAATGTTTGCAAATGTTACTTCATAACCAATTCCAACCTCAGAACCTGTAGCATTAAGGAGCAAGTCGATTGATCCAGAAGTACCTGGTGCAATGTTTCCATCGACTAAAGTCTTTTCATCACAAGTTTCTGCTAAAACTAAATTTTCAATAGTATTAGTAGAATTATATGAATCAGTAGCTGTTATATCGAATACATACTTAGCGACAGATGTAGATACTCTTCCATCAAATGTAGTTGTATATTTAGCATTTGTATAAACTATACTAAGTGATATAAATACAATTAATAAAATAAGTATTAATGATATTAGTCTTCTTTTCTTCATGATTTTTCTCCTTTCTTGTTAGTCAAGCTAACATATTTATTTATATACAGAAAATTTAAAAGTAAATTTTCATATATAACTTATTATTTTTTCTTGTGCCTAATTTCAAATTAGTATATAGAATTATTCTATATACTAATTGATTTATACTATTTAAATGTTACTGTTCTATTATCAGCACTCCAGTCATAATTTAAAACAACATCATTGTTTGTAGTAATTACTGTTTGTGTATTTGATGGCACATAGAATGAATTTGTGTAAATTAAAGATACATTGTCTCCTAAAATTATATCAGTTAAATTTGTACAACCTTCAAATGTATGTTGTATTTTATTGTTATTAATATTTGCACTAATTAAACCTGTGCAATTTTTAAATGTCTCATTAAATGCTGCAACGCTTGTAGAGTTAATCGCAGAAATATTAAAAATATTATCACATATTACATTACCTGTTAAACCTGTGCAACCACTAAAGGCTTCACCATAGCGTTTACATTTTGTACAATTAACAAATAACCCTTCAGGGATATTTCCTGTTAGTCCAGTACAATTCTTAAAACTTGCAACAAAGTTATTTGCATTAATGCAATTTTTAAATAAATTCTCAGGAATATTGCCTTCTAAACCAGTACAATTGTTAAAAAGATTTGAAAAGTCTATAACACTGTCAAAAGAGTGTTCTGTTGGTTCTGGTATATTTTTTAATTTGCTACAACCATAGAAATTGACTGAAGTAAAACCAACTTCTCCCCACTGTTTTATACCAGAGATGTAATTGTTATCTTTATGAGAATATGCAGAATGTCTTTCAAAATCCCAACTTGGAAGGTTACCAGTAATGCGAATATTATAAACTCCAGCATTGATATATGTATGTTTAGGATCGGTCGAACTTTTTTCTTCAACAGTACCATCTCCCCAATCAATTGTGATATTAGGAGCAGTTTTTATAGGTAATGTAATAGTAGTATTATCTGATGTTAAAGTCCATTCTGTTATAAATGCAATAGAATCAACCGTTACATTTCTTACATAATAGTAATCTATTACTGTACTTCCATTTCCAAATATTATTGCTGATTGTTCTTCTGGTGTTATAAATCCTTCATATTCTTCTAATTTTGCTATTACAGATGTACCTGTTGTGCCTGTATATGTTTTTGTTTCATATTTTGTATAATTGTTTTCGTCATATTGTTCTGCTATTCCATTTACATTTTGTTGCCAATAGTTTACTGTATATATTGTGTCAGTATTTGGTCTAGCATTTGCTGTACATATTACATTTGTTGATGGCATTGTAAAGGAATATCTCTTTGTTGTTGCTTTCTGTGTCCCATCCCAGTCTAACCAACTATATCCATCTGATACTTCTGCATCTATTGTTACAGTTTCTCCATATAAATATTTATTTGCATTATTACCACTTACATTACCACTTACTGCTGTAGCACTTATTCCTGTTCCTTTATTTAATGTTATAGTATTGCTTTTTCTTGTATAGTAATAGTTTACTTCTGTTGTTCCATCTGATTTAATTGTTGTATTTGTAGCTAATGGAGAGTTAAATCCTGTATATGTTTTAGTAAGTGGAGTTATACTCTCTCCTATTTCTCCTTTTAAATTCTGTGTATCTTTTAATGTATAATTTATACTATTATGAGAGCTTGCTGTTCCAGTTACATTTTGTTGCCAATGTTTTACAACATAAGATGCTATCTTGTTTCCAATTACCTTTGTATCTTCTGTTACACTATATGTATTTCCACCTATTGTAACCTCTCCATTATTTTCATATTTAATACCTGTAATTTCTTCTTTACATTCAGTACAAGCAATTTTATATGAACTACCATTTGGAATTAAATTTGCTCCTTCGTAAGTATGTGTAGTATGTTTATCTACAATTACATTATTAGATATATTGTAAATAACATTATTAATTTTAACAGTTTTATTTTCGACTACTACTGTTACATCTATACCATCACAGTCATCACTACAATAAACTTTATTATCTATTATAGTCTTTCCTATTAAATTGTCGTAGTTATGTTTATGATTATATTTATCAACAATAGTATTTCCCAATATATTATAAATTGTTCCATTTATATCAACTTTATTTGAAGATATATTTGTTGCTATTGTTTCTTCTTTGCACTCTGTACATTTTACTTTATACTCACTACCATTTGGAATTAAAATTGCCCCTTCATAAGTATGTGTATTATGTTTATCTACAATTACATTATTAGATATATTGTAAATAAGATCGTTGATTTTAACAGTTTTATTTTCAACTACTACTATTACATCTATACCATCACAGTCATCACTACAATAAACTTTATTATCTATTATAGTCTTTCCTATTAAATTGTCGTAGTTATGCTTGTGTACTGATTCTAGTTCCTCTCCTTCTAGTATAGGTTTGGATTGAGTACCTGTCGCTGTAACTGTAAAAGAATAGTCAAAAGCATTTTTTCCATCATTGGTATCGACGGTATCACCAATAATTGTATTACCTTCATCATCAGCTGTCTCATAAGACCAACACCACAAAACAGTATGATTAACTATTTTGTTTTCTGCATTAGCATCTATTGTTCCTGTAATTTTTTTATCAAAATTCCAAACTTCTCCATCCAATGTGAAAATTAAATTTTTTGGTAAAGCATGCTCGCTATTGTTTGAAAATGTTACTTCATAGTTGATACCCACCTCTGCTCCACTCGTATCAACAACTATGTCGAAATCTCCTTGTGTACCTGGTGCTATTTTCCCATTTACCAAAGTCTTTTCATCACAGGTTTGAGCAAGAGTTAGATTCTCAATAGTATCTGTAGAGTTATATGAATCTGTTCCAGTTACATTGAATACATATTTAGCAACTGATGTTGTTACATTTCCATTAACTGTTGATGTGTATTTTGCATTAGTATAAACTATACTAAGTGATATAAATACTATTAATAAAATAAGTATTAATGATATTAATCTTCTTTTTTTCATCGCTTTTCTCCTTATAATATATTTACAATCAATTTTATAAATTTATATACATTAAACAAATGATTGTATAAGAAAATTTAATGTATATTAATAATTTTTCCTTCAAAAATTTCTTCATTCTCAATATCTTCTAATTCTTTGTTTAAGAAATCTATTTCTATCTTTTGTGTGTTGATTATTTTTCTATACTTATCTCTACTTTTCACTGCATTTTTTATTAGCACTAAATTATAAATTAACGTTAAAATATTTACTACAAAAATAAATACATTTATAAGTATTAAATTTTTCACTTTTTTCCCTTCTTTCAAAAAAATAAACACTCGAAAGTGTTTATTTTTCAATCATTATTCAAACTCTACTTTTTTAAATTTCTTCCCTTTATGAAAGATATTTTATTACTTTTTAATGCGTTTTAATGCACCTTATTGCATTTTTCAATATTTCATATTTATAACAAAAACACCTTATAATGCTTGATATAATAGCATTATAAGGTGTTTATATTGGCTCCTCGTGTTGGACTTGAACCAACGACCTATCGGTTAACAGCCGAGCGCTCTACCGACTGAGCTAACGAGGAATATAAACTGGCGAAGACCTATCTTACCAGGAAGGAACCCTCCAAGTATTTTCGGCACG
>CAOKRJ010000023.1 GCA_948471115.1 uncultured Clostridium sp. | reverse complement strand
TGCTACCATTGATAAAGGTAGGAGTAACTTTAGAAAACTCACATATAAATTCAAGTCGTTGTTTTAGACATTCCTCAAATTCTAGTTCTTGCTTAATTATCTTAACCATAAAAATAATCCTCCTTTCTGTTGGAAGATTTTTTCATAAACAAAAAAATCAACCAGATTTTATTTACTGATTGATTTTTGTATTTCTCTGTTCTATAAAAAGTTCGAACAGAAACGTCGTTGGAGCTACTGGGCAGAATCGAACTGCCGACCTACGGGTTACGAATCCGTCGCTCTACCAACTGAGCTACAATAGCATATTATACATTTCATTTTAACATATTTAGAAGAAAAAATCTAGATTTTTAATAAATATTTCATGATAAAGTTTTTATAAGGCTGTGAATTATAACTTCATAAGATGTATTTCCACTTATTAAAACTTATGATAAAATAAAAAAATTTAAAATAGAAAAACTATTCCAAGTCGAAACAAAATAATAAAAAAATTGTAAATGATTTTATATAATTAAAAAGAAAATAGGGTAAAGTAAATTTCCCCAATAAAATGAAGATAAAAAGAAAAATAAATTCATGAGCTTACATTTTTGAAATGTAATTGTAATAAAAATCGATGTTAAATGTAAAAAAAATGTTTTATAATTAAGTTAACTGTTAACAACAAAGCAAGTTTATAGATAACTTATACAGTTGAAAGAAGAGAAGCTGTAAATAACTAAACAGTTACTTAGGAAAGAAAAATCTTATAAAGTCTCCCTTAACACTCTGGATGATGAACTATGGTATTGGAGATGATTATTTAATAAAATAAATTAAAATTTATATAGACTTTGTAATTAAGTAATGGTAAAATAAGTAAAAAAAGAAAGTGAGGTACTTATGGAAAAAGCAAAAGTTTATTTTAGTAAAGAAATAACTCCAGAAAATGTTATTAAAATTTATGAAAAATTAGGAATAAAATTACCAGGAAAGGTAGCAGTAAAATTACATTCTGGGGAAAAAGGAAATCAAAATTATTTAAAAGCAGAATTTGTAAAGCCAATAGTTGAACATGTTAAAGGAACTGTTGTAGAATGCAATACAGCATATGATGGTGCTAGAAATTCAACAGAAAAGCATAAAGAATTAATGAAAGAACATAACTGGACTAAATATTTTGATGTTGACATTATGGATGAAGAGGAACCAGACTTAGTATTAGACATTCCAAATGGTAAAGTAATAAAGGAAAACTATGTTGGAAAAAATCTTAAAAACTATGACTCAATGCTAGTATTATCACATTTCAAAGGACATCCAATGGGAGGATATGGAGGAGCAATAAAACAATTATCAATAGGAGTATCATCAAGTGCAGGAAAATCATGGATTCATACAGCAGGAAAAACATTAAAACAAGAAGAATTGTGGGATAATGTTGCAAAACAGGATGATTTTTTAGAAGCAATGGCAGATTCAGCATCATCTGTAGTAAAATACTTTGGAGAAAATATACTATATATTAATATAATGTGTAATTTATCAGTAGACTGTGATTGTTGTTCAGTTGCAGAAGACCCATGTATGAATGACATAGGAATTTTGGCAAGTACAGATCCAATAGCAATAGACCAGGCATGTATAGATTTAATATATAATTCAAAAGACAAAGGAAGAGACCATTTTGTTCAAAGAGTAGAAAGACAACATGGAATTCATACAATAGAAGCATCAGCAGAACTTGGATTTGGCACAAGGGAATATGAATTGATAAATATAGATTAAAAAATAAGGAGGAATGTAAATATGTTAGAAAAAGACACAATTGAAAAACAAAATTCATTTATAGGAATTTTATCAAGCAGAAAAGCAAAATATATTATGGGAACATCATTATTAAGTGTAATAGGTGTAGCATTACCTAGAATATTCCATGTTTTAGCAGGAAGTACAGCAGGAGCCACATTTTTACCAATGCATATAGCAATATTAATTGCAGCCTTAGCATTTGGAACAATATCCGCAAGTATTGTTGCAGGGAATTCAATAATTTTCAATTATCTTTTAACAGGAATGCCAAGCATAGAGAGATTACCATATATGCTTATAGAACTTGTAATATATGCAATACTTTTAAGTTTATTAAACAAAAAATTCAATACTTATATATCATTAATTACTACAATAATTTTAGGTAGAATATTATATGCTGGAATCTTATTTGCATCAATTAATATATTTGGATTATCTACTTATGGAATATCAGTAGTAGAAAATATAAAGATTGGATTACCAGGACTTGCAATCCAACTAATATGTGTACCATTTATAGCTAAAGTAATGAGTGAAAGGTTAAATTTAGAAAATGACTAATTTAGAAATAGTAAAAGAAAAGTTATATAGCACAAATGCAAGCCTAGTTGTATTATATTTAAATGGAGAATGTAAAGCGTATTACCAAAATAGAATAAAAGATATAAAAGAAATAATACAAAAAGATAAAAAAGCATTACAAGGAGCAATAATTGCAGATAGAGTAATTGGAAAGGTTGCAGGGAGTATATTAACAATCGCAGGCGTAAAGGAAATATATGCAGATGTTATGAGTAAATATGCAATTCCTGTACTAGACAAAAATAAAATGAAATATGAATATAAAAAACTTGTAGATTATGTTATAAACAATGAAAAAACAGGAATGTGCCCTATGGAGAATAAATACAAAGATGAAGAGGACATTAATAAAATCTACACTGAAATGATTGCAGAATAGTGATAAAATCCTCATAAACACATAAGATTATATTGCAGGGAGGAATGAGAATGAAGATATATGTTATTTCAAGAAATAAAATATATATTTGCTCTGTAATTTTATTTATAATACTAGTAGTAAGTTCAATATATGTACAAGGATATTCTTTAGTCAAACCAAATGGTGTAGTAGAAGAAGAATTTGATAATAAAATAAAAGAATTATGTAATAGAAAAGAAAAGGTAGCATATTTAACATTTGATGATGGACCAACAAAAACAGTAACACCAAAAGTTTTAGACATTTTGGAGGAAGAAGACGTAAAAGCTACCTTTTTTGTAATTGGAAAATCAGTAAAAAACTATCCTGAAATTGTAAAAAGAGCATATGAAGAAGGGCACTATATAGCAAATCATGGATATAGTCATAATAACAATAAACTATACGAAAGTGAACAAAGTTTTAGAAACGAAATAAAAGACACAGATGAAGCAATAGGAAAAGCAATAGGTATAGAAAATTATTCATCTCATATATTTAGATTTCCAAATGGCTTTATGTCTCCAACATATAAATCAAAGAAAAATAAGATGACAACTGTTCTTGCAGAAATGGGATATACATATATAGATTGGAACTCACTAAATAATGATTCTGTTAAAAAATATACAAAAGATCAACTTGTAAAGAATTTAAAAAAATCATCAAAAGGAAAAGACACTTTAGTAATATTAATGCATGACACGAAAGATGTAAGCAATAGTTCAGAAGCATTAAAAGAATCTATAGAATATTTGAAAACAGAAGGATATACATTCAAAAACTTTTATGATTGCACATAGGGGACGTAAAAAAATGTGCAAATCATGAGAAATATTTTAATAAAAGCCACGATATATTGATAATATTTATTAAATGATATATAATATAAAAAAAATGAAAGGAAAAAAAGTGAGGAATATAGAAAGGAAAGATATAATCTTAAAATCCAACTGTGATAATATATCAATTAGTGTGACAATGTTTGTACCAGAAGGAGAAATAAAAGGAATATTTCAAGTATCACATGGTATGGCAGAACATAAAGAAAGATATTATGTTTTTTTAGAATATTTAGCAAATCAGGGATATGTTACAATAATAAGTGATCATAGAGGACATGGAAAAAGTGTAAAAGAAAAAGAGGACTTAGGTTTTTTTTATGATAATAGTTCTGAATATATAGTAGAAGATATACATCAAATAACATTATATGTAAAAGCACTATTCAAAGATAAAAAAATGATTTTATTTGGGCATAGTATGGGGTCTATGGTAGTAAGGAAATATGTAAAAAAATATGATAAAGACATAGACAAACTAATTGTTTGCGGTTCGCCAAGCAAAAATTTATTTATAAATTTGGCAATATTTATAATAAAATTAATGAAAATATTTAAAGGTGAGAGATACAAAAGCAACTTTATTCAAAAATTAGCTATAGGAAATTATAATAAGAAAGTTAAAAATGCTAAATCAGAAAATTCGTGGATTTGTGCTAATAATGAAACAGTCGAGAAATATGATAATGATGAACTATGTGGATTTATATTTACTCTAAATGGATTTGAAAATTTATTTAAATTAATGAAGGGAATATATGTAAAAGAAGGGTGGAAATTAGAAAACAAAGAAATGCCAATATTATTCATTGCAGGAAGTGATGATCCAGTAATTATAAATGAGCGAAAATGGAAAGAAAGCCAAGAATTTTTAAGAAATATAGGGTATACAAATGTAAATGGAAAATTATATAAAGATTTAAGACATGAAATTTTAAATGAAAAAAATAAACAGGATATTTATAATGACATAATAGAATTTATAAGCTAATATTATAAATATACTTAATTTGATGTAAATAGAAATGGATGATTAATATATGAAAAAAATATATATAATACTTACACATACAGGCACAATCTTATCAAGAATTATAAAGAAATATACAAAAGATGAATTTTCACATGTATCAATTTCATTAGATGTAGATTTAAAAGAAATGTATAGTTTTGGAAGACTAAATCCATATAATGCATTATGGGCTGGATTTATACATGAATACATAGATAAAGGAACATTTAAGAGATTTTACAAAACAAAAACAAAAATATATTCTTTAAGAATTACAGAAGAACAATATGAAAATGTAAAAAATAATATAGAGACAATAAAAAAAGACAAAAAAAATTATAAATTTAACATGTTAGGGCTATTAGCAGTAGGATTTCACAAAAAAATAAGAAAGGAACACTCATTTTACTGTGCTGAATTTATAAAATATGTATTGGAAAATTCAGGAATAAAAACAGAATTACCAGAAATAGTAAAACCAGAAGACTTTAAAAGCATAAGAGAATTACAAGAAATTTACACTGGACTATTAAGAAAATATAGAGCTCCAAAAATAAATGTAACAAATTTATTAAGAGATATATGTGTACAAAAAAAAGAAGGGATAATATGAGTAGAAAAAGCAAAGTGAAAATGTTTAAAATAATATTAACACTAATAGTGATAGCAATATTTGTAGGAGTCATAATATACTTATTTCCAGTAATGAAAAATCTATATACAAAAGAAGGACAAGTAGCGTTTAAAGAAAAAGTGGATAAATCTGGAATATGGGGATTAATATCATTATTTGGGCTACAAGTAGCCCAAATATTTTTAATAATAGTTCCAGGAGAGCCAATAGAAATATTAGCAGGTATGTGTTATGGAGGGGTATGGGGAACAATATTTATTATGACATCAGCATGTATAATATCAACAATAATATTCTTCTTAGTAAGAAAATATGGAAAAAAATTTGTATGTGATTTCTGTGATCAAAAAAAAATTGAGAAAATAGAAAAAAACAAACTATTCCAAAACCCTAACAAAATTGAAACAATACTTCTTATATTGTTTTTATTACCAGGAACTCCAAAAGATTTATTAGTATATGTATCAGGACTATTACCAATAAAACCAAGCAAATTCATATTAATATCAACATTTGCAAGATTTCCCTCAGTAATAACTTCAACACTTGCAGGAGAAAACCTAGCAATAGGAGATTGGAAGATGAGCATTATATTATATGTGTCAATAGTATTAATAGTAGCTATAATAATTTTTGTAATCAGCAAATTTGATAAAAATAAAACTACAAGAGATGCAATAAATGGAATAAAATAGAAAAACTTTTTTACAACATTCTTGACCATATAGTCGATAGTTTGACAGAGTATATCATAAATGTTAATCTAGTATAGTAAACTAGATATAGAAATTAGTAAAAACTATGCTGAACTATAAAGGAGGAAGATGTAACATGAAAGGAATTAAAGTTGGAAATAAAGAGTCAAAATATCCAATAATCCAAGGAGGAATGGGTGTTGGAGTTTCTATGCACAAATTAGCTGGAAACGTTAGTAAAGAAGGTGGAATTGGAATTATATCAACTGCTGATATTGGATATTTAGAAGAAGACTTTATTAAAAACCCAATGGCGGCCAATTTAAGAGCAATAGGAAAAGAAATAAAAAAAGCAAGAGAAATTGCAGGAGAAGATAAAATAATAGGGGTAAATATAATGGTAGCATTAAAAAACTATGCAGAGATTGTAAAAGAATGTGTAAAACAGAAAATAGACTTAATTATATCAGGAGCAGGAATACCAAAGGAATTACCAGAATATGTAAAAGGAAGCGATACAAAAATTGCTCCAATTGTATCCTCATTTAGATGTTGTAAACTAATAGTAGGACATTGGATGAAAAAATATAATTATGTACCAGATATGATAGTAATAGAAGGACCAGAAGCAGGAGGACATTTAGGCTTTAAAAGAGAAGAATTATATGAAGATACAAAACCTAAATTAGAAAATATAACAACAGAAATAGTACATTATATTAAAGAAATAGAAAAAGAAACAGGAAAAGACATTCCAGTAATATCAGCTGGGGGAATATGGGACTCAAAAGACATAAAAAAATTTTTAAACTTAGGTGCAAGTGGTGTACAGATGGCGACTAGATTTGTGGCAACAGATGAATGTGATGCTTCAATAGAATTCAAGCAAGCATATGTAAAAGCCAAAACTGAAGATATAAAAATTATTAAAAGCCCAGTAGGAATGCCAGGAAGAGCGATAAATAATAATTTTATAAAAAAAGTAGAAACTGAAAGGTGTAAAATAGAAAAATGTTATAATTGCATAAAAACCTGTGATATAGTAAATAGCCCATACTGTATTACAAAAGCTCTAATAAACTCTGTAAAAGGAAAAATACAAGAAGGACTAATTTTTTGTGGAAGCAATGTCAGTAAAATTGATAAAATTGTTCAAGTACATGACTTAATGCAAGAATTAGTGTGTGGACTATAAGAAAATTATTAAAAAGGTTTGAGTCTAGAAAGGAATGAAGAAAAATGGAAGAAGAACTTGCAAAGCAAGATAGAGCATGGATAGAAATAAATTTAGAAAACTTAGAAAACAATATAAAAGAAATAAAAAGTGTAATACCAGAAACATGTAAAATAATGGCAATAGTAAAAGCAAATGCATATGGTCATGGAATGATAGAAGTAGCCAAAAAGCTAGACGAAATAGGAATAAAGGATTTCGCAGTGGCAACGCTATCAGAAGGAATTAAATTAAGAAAAAATAATATAAAAGGGAATATATTAATATTAGGTTATACAGACATAAATGAAATAAAAAATATAATTAAATATGACTTAATCCAAACAATAGTAGACTATGAATATGCAAAAAAGATAGAGCAAATGAAATTAGAAAAAAAATTAAAAGTACATATAAAAATAAACACAGGAATGAACCGAATAGGAGAAAGTTATAAAAACATAGAAAATCTAATAAATATATATAAAATGAAAAACACTGAAGTATTAGGAACATTTAGTCATCTATGTGTATCAGATAGCACAAAAAAAGATGATATAGAATTCACAAATATGCAGATTAATAATTTCTTTAAATGTATAGATAAAATAAAAAGCTTAGGATATGATACAGGAAAGATACATATACAAGCAAGTTATGGAATATTAAACTATACGAATGTAAACTGTGATTTTGTTCGCCCAGGAATTATTATGTATGGAATTTATAATGAAGATGAACCAAAGATAAAACTTAACTTAAAACCAGTTCTAACATTAAAAGCAAGAATAACAAGTGTTAAAGAAATTGAAGAACAAGAGAGTGTAAGCTATGGAAGAACATTTATAGCAAATACTAATAAAAAGATTGCCACAGTTTCAATAGGATATGCAGATGGATACCCTAGAAATTTAAGCAACAAAAATGTAAAAGTAATGGTAAATGGGGAATATGCAGAAATAATAGGAAGAATATGTATGGATCAATTAATAATAGACGTATCAAAAATAGAGGGAATTCATCAAGGGGATATAGTTACTCTAATAGGAGAGAAAAAAGAAATATCAGCAGAAACAATTGCAAACAAAGCAGAAACAATTACAAATGAACTATTATGTAGACTAGGAGATAGATTAGGAAGAAAAGTAAAACAACAATAAAAAAAATGGAGGAAAAAAATTGGAAAAAGAAGAAAATATATTAGGAAGTGAAAAAATACAAAAATTAATTATAAAATTCTCAATTCCATGTATAATATCACTATTAGTAAACGCATTATACAATATTGTAGATCAAATATTTATTGGTTGGGGAGTAGATTATTTAGCAAATGGAGCAACAAATGTAGTATTTCCATTAGCAATGATATGTTTAGCATTTTCATTAATGATAGGAGATGGTGCATCAGCCTACTTAAGTTTAAAACTAGGAGAAAAAAAGAAAGAAGAAGCAGAAAAAGGTGTAGGAAATGCAATTACATTATCTATAATAATAGCCATTATATTTTGCATATTTACATTAATATTTTTATCGCCATTATTAAATATGTTTGGATGTACAGATGCATTAAGAAACTACGCAATTGGATATGGAAGAATTATAGCAATTGGGTTACCATTTATGATGATAGGAACTACATTAAACTCAATAATTAGAGCAGACGGAAGCCCAAAATATGCAATGACATCCATGGTATTAGGAGCGGTTATAAACATTATACTAGACCCAATTTTCATATTTGCATTTAAAATGGGAATAGAAGGAGCAGCAATAGCAACAGTATTAAGTCAATTTATAACATTTGCAATAAACATTATTTACATAAAAAAATTCAAATCAGTAACATTAACAAAAGATACATTCAAAATCAAATTTAATGTATTAAAAAGAATATCGACATTAGGAATAAGTAGTTTTGTAACACAAATGAGTTTTGTAGTTGTTATGGCATTTGAAAACAATTTACTTGCGAAATATGGAGCACAATCAAAATATGGTTCAGAAATACCAATAACAGTATTAGGAATTGTTATGAAAATAAGCCAAATATTAAATAGTATAATAATCGGAATTGCAGCAGGTTCACAACCAATATTTGGATACAATTATGGAGCAAGAAAATTTGATAGAGTAAAACAAACATTAAAATTGGTATTAGGATTAAGTGTTATAATTAGTACAATTGCTTTCATATTATTCCAAACAATACCAGATAAGTTAATTTCTATATTTGGTAGTGGTGATGAACTATATATGGAATTTGCATGTTTATCATTTAGAACATATTTACTATTATGTATTTGTAATGGAATACAAATTCCAGCAGGAATATTTTTCCAAGCAATAGGAAAAAGCGCAAAAAGTGTAATTTTATCATTATCAAGACAAATTGGATTTTTAATACCATCAATGATAATATTAAGCAGTATGTTTGGAATTATTGGAGTTCTATATTCAGGACCAGTAGCAGATGGAATAGCATTTGTGCTTGCAGTAGTATTGATAGTTTTAGAGGTAAAAAATTTAAGTAAGAGAACAGCAAAAAGTAATGTAATAGAAGATGACACAAGTACATATAACAAATTAAAAGAGCATACTGTAATAACAATATCAAGAGAATATGGCTCAGGTGGAAGATATATAGGAAAATTAATTGCAGACAAATTAGGAATAAAATTATATGATAAAGAATTCATAAAAAAAGTGGCAGAAGAAACTGGATTATCAGAAGAATATATAGAAAATCATGAACAGAAAAGAGAAATACTAGAAAATTTAAACAATGGATATTACTTTGGATTAAACTATTCAGACGAACTATTTATAAAAGAATCAGAAGTAATAAAACAAATTGCAGAAAAGGAATCTTGTGTAATTATAGGTAGATGTGCAGATTTCATATTAAAAGACAGAGAAGATGTAATAAAAGTATTTATATATAGTGATATGAAAGATAAAATAAAAAGAGTTAAAGAGATTTATGGAATTGAAAACGCAAAAAAAGAAATACAAAAAGTAAATAAATTAAGAGCAAATCATTATAAACACTATACAGAAAAAGAATGGAGCAATAACGAAAACTATGATATATCAATAAATAGTGAAACTCTAGGAGTAGAAAAAACAGCAGACCTAATTTGTGGAATAGTAAAAGAAAAAAGTTATTCGGATAAAATATTAGTAAAAAGATAGATTAGACTGACTACCCAGTCTAATTCAATTTTTATCTTTTTATGATATAAATAGAATAAATAGAAAGTTTGGGGTTAATATGGAAAATAGAAAATTATTTGAAGCCAAAGAATTTAAAAATGTAAAAGAGATAATTTATGAATCAGCTAAGAAATACAATGAAAAAACAGCATTTGTAATAAAACATCAAGAAAACAAAGAAGTAACTTATGAAAACATTTCATATAAAGGATTATTAGAAGACATAAATAAATTAGGAACAATGCTTTATGAAAAAGGGTTTAAAGGAAAAAGGATAGCTGTTATTGGAAAAAACAGATATGAATGGGCATTAGCACATTTGTCAAACTTACTTGGGGGAATAGTATCTGTACCATTAGACAAAGATTTACAATATGATGAACTTGAAAACTCATTAATTAGAAGTAAAGCAGAATGTATAATTTTCGATGAAAAGTTAACAGAGAAAATGCTAGAAATAAAAGAAAAAAATAAAACATGCTTAAAAGAATACATATGTATGGGAGAAATAGAAGGCTTCGAATCTGTAAAAAAACTTACAAATAATGGAGATAAATTATTACAGGAAGGAAAAAAAGACTATATAAATGCGCAAATAGATGAAAATGCAATGAATATATTATTATTTACATCAGGAACAACATCAAAATCAAAAGCAGTAATGATATCCCAAAGAAATGTAGCTTCAAATATATATGCAATGCAATGTGTAGAAGATATTAGGGAAACAGATACAAATATTGCATTTTTGCCATTCCATCATATATTTGGTTCAACAGGAATGTTAATGATGTTAGCAGCAGGAGTGAAAACTGTATTTCCAGATGGGTTAAGATATATTAAGCAAAATTTAAATGAATATAAGGTAACTTTATTCATTGGAGTACCTTTATTAGTAGAAGCAATATATAAAACAATAATGAAAGAAATAGAAAAACAAGGAAAAACAAAATTAATAAAAAACGCAATGAAAATAAGTAATTTTTTACTAAAATTCCATATTGACATAAGAAGAAAATTATTCAAACCAGTAATAGAAGCATTAGGAGGAGAATTAAGATTTGTTATATCTGGAGGTGCACCAGCAGACCCAGAAATATCAAAAGGATTTAATAACTTAGGAATAAAAACAGTACAAGGCTATGGTCTAACAGAGACATCACCAGTAATAGCAGCAGAAGATAATAAACACATGAAAAATGGTTCAGTAGGATTACCAATGATTAATGTAACTATGGAAATTGCAAACAAAGATGAAAATGGTATAGGAGAAATAAGAGTAAAAGGACCAAATGTAATGTTAGGATATTATGAAATGCCAGAAGAGACAGAAAGTGTATTAAAAGATGGGTGGTTCTATACAGGAGATTTAGGCTATATAGATGAAAAAGGATATTTGATTATAACAGGTAGAAATAAAAATATGATAGTTCTAAAAAATGGAAAAAAAGTTTTTCCAGAAGAACTAGAAACTTTAATAAATAGAATAGAATTAGTAGAAGAATGTTTTGTTTTTGGTTTACCAGATGAAAATGATAAAAATGATGTAAAATTATCAGTAAAAATTGTATATAGTAAAGAAGTTGCACAAGAAAAATATAAAGATAAATCCGAAAATGAATTATTTAAAATTATTTGGGATGAAATAAAAAAATTAAATACTACTTTTCCTAGATATAAACATATTCAAAATATGATTTTAAGTAGTGAGGAATTGATTAAGACTACCACTAAAAAAATTAAACGCCAAGAAGAAATGAAGAGAATTGTAGGGGCACCGTTTGCGGGAATACCTGAGACTCGTGACACCACTGTGCCCACTGGAGGGAATGATAATACAAATGGATAAGCGAATATACGACCATTTAGAAATAACAGATTTAAAAGATATGTTAAATAAAACTAAAAAACTATATGGAGAAAAGCCAGCCTATAAAATAAAAATAGAAAATGGAAAATATGAAATTTTTACACACAATGAAATAAGAGAAATGATAGAGGCTCTAGGAACCTCTCTAATAAACTTGGGATTAAAAGGAAAAAGAATAGCCGTAATTGGGGAAAACAGGTATGAATGGGAAATTGCATATTTATCAATAGTTTGTGGAACTGGGATAGTTGTGCCATTAGATAAATCATTGCCAGAAAATGAATTAAAAGAATTAATAGAAAGGTCAGAAATAGAAGCTATTTTTTACTCAAAAAAATATGAAGAAAGCATAAAAAGGATAAGATATAGTCATAAAAATAAACTTAAACATTTAATAGCAATGGATTTAAATTCACACTCAGAGGGAATTTACTCACAAAAAGAGCTAATAGAAACAGGCAAAAAACTTATAGACAAAGGAAACAGAGAATTCATTAATGCGGAGATAAATGCAGAAGAAATGAGTATAATGCTATTTACATCTGGAACAACATCAAAATCAAAAGTAGTAGCATTATCTCATAAAAATATATGTTCAAACTTAATGGATATTGGAAGAATTATAGATGTTACATCAGAAGACGTCCTACTTTCAATATTACCTATACATCATGTATTTGAATGTACAGTAGGATTTTTATTTTCGCTATATAAAGGAGCTCAAACAGTATTTTGTGATGGATTAAGGCATGTAGTAGAAAACTTAAAAGAATATAATGTAACAGTAATGGCATGTGTTCCAGCAATATATGAAAGAATCTTTATGAATATTAGAAAGCAAATAGAAAGACAAGGGAAGCTAGAAGAAATATTAGAGAACGAAGAAAAATATAAAAATGCTTCTATGGAACAAAGAAAAGAAGTATTTAAAGAAATACATAATATGATTGGTGGAAAAGTAAAATTATTCATAAGTGGAGCAGCAGCTTTAGACCCCAAAATAGAAGAAAAATATAGACTACTTGGAATAAATATAGTACAAGGATATGGTTTAACAGAAACCTCTCCAGTTGTAGCAATTGGAACAAATAAATATTATAAAACAGGTTCAATAGGAAAAACAGTACCAAGTGTTGAAGCAAAAATAGTAAATGCAAATGATGAAGGTATAGGAGAGCTTATTGTAAGAGGACCAAGCATTATGTTAGGATATTTTAACAATAAAAAAGCAACAAATGAAACTATAAAGGATGAATGGTTCTATACAGGGGACTTAGCTAGAATAGATGAAGAAGGGTATATATACATTTGCGGAAGAAAGAAAAGTGTAATAGTGCTAAAAAATGGTAAAAATATATTCCCAGAAGAAATGGAAAACCTAGTAAACAAAATAGAAGGTGTAGAAGAATCATTTGTATTCGGTAAAAAGCAATCAGAAGATAAAAATGACATAAAAATAAATGTAAAAATAGTATTTAATAGAGAAATAATAAAAGATGTTTACAAAGTAGAAGCAGATGAAGAAATATATGATGTTTTAGCAAGCAAGATAAAGGAAATAAACAAAACAATGCCAAAATACAAAGCAATAAAAGGAATAATACTAACAGAAGAACCACTAATAAAAACAACAACAAATAAAATAAAAAGGCAGGACAATTTAGATGCAATTGAAAAAGTTAAAAACTAATTTTTTAGGAAGAAACATAATTTATTATAAAGAAATAGACTCAACCCAAAGTGAAATCTGGAGATTAATACAAGATAAAGCTATAACAAATGGAACATTAGTAATAGCAGAAATACAAACAAAAGGAAAAGGAACTCATGGAAGAATATGGCATACAGACGAAAAAGGAAATATAGCATTTTCATTCTTCATACAAATGGATTGTAATATAAAAAAATTAGAAGGAATAACAATAGAAATAGCAAAAATAATAAATAAAATTATAGAAGAACAATATAACTTAAAACTAGAAATAAAAGAACCAAATGATATAATATATAGAAACAAAAAGATAGGTGGAATTTTAACAGAAACAAAAATAATTTCAGAAAATGTGAAATATCTAGTAGTTGGAATTGGGATAAACACTAAAAAACAAAACTTTAGTAAAGACATAGAAAATATAGCAACATCAATAAAAAGGGAATTTAATATAGACATAAATACAGAAGAATTTATCACAGAATTCTGTAACAGATTCGAAGGCATTATAATAGAAAGACAATCAAATTAAGAAATATCTTAAAATAATATATGAAAGGATTGAATATTAAATGAAAATCGGATTTTTATTCCCAGGTCAAGGCTCTCAGAATGTAGGAATGGGAAAAGACATATATGAAGAATACGAAGCAGTAAAAAAAATATATAACAAAGTACAAGAACTGACAGGCATAGACATTGCCCAAATATCATTTGAAGGACCAGAAGAAAAACTAAATGAAACAAAATACACACAACTTGCAATATTAACAATGAGCTTAGCAATTTTAGAAATACTAAAAAGCAATAATATAGTAGCAGAAATGTCAGCTGGACTAAGTCTTGGAGAATATACAGCAATAATAAATTCAGGAGCAATATCATTTGAAGAAGGAGTTAAACTTGTTCAAAAAAGGGGAGAATACATGCAGAATCTTCTACCAAAAGGAAATTGGCAAATGTCAGCAATAATGGGCCTAACAGATGAACAAGTAGAAGATGTCTGTAAAAAAGTAAAATCAGGATTTGTAGTACCAGCAAATTATAACTGTGTAGGGCAAGTTGCAATATCAGGGGAAAAAGAGGGAATAGAAGAAGCAGGAAATATAGCAAAAGAAATGGGAGCCAAAAAAGTAATACCATTAAAAACAGCAGGTCCATTTCATACCGAAAAATTAATAGAAAGTTCACACGCTTTAAGAAAAGAACTAGAAAAAATAACAATAAACAATTTTAAAACACAAGTAATAAAAAACATAGATGGAGAAATATATAAAGATACAGATGATGTAAAAGACATTTTGGCAAAACATATAATAAATCCAGTAAGATTTTCAAAAACAATACAAAATATGCTAGAAAATGGAATAGACACATTTATAGAAATAGGACCAGGTAAAACACTATCAGGCTTTGTAAAAAGAACACCAACAGATAAAGAAATAAAAATTTTGAATGTAAACAATATAGAAAATTTTAAAAATGCTATAAATCTAATTAATCAATGTAGGGGCACCGTTTGAGGGAATACCAATGAGACATGACACCACTGTGCCCATAAAGATGTTTATAAGAGGGAGGAATAAAATGAACAAAACCGCATTAATTACAGGAGCCACAAGAGGCATAGGAAAACAGATAGCCTTAACATTAGCGCAAAATGGCTATGATATAGCAATAAATTATAGAACAGAAAATGATGCATTAAAAGAAACAAAAAAACAAATAGAAGAAAAAGGAGTAAAATGTTTAACAGTACAAGGAGATGTATCAAATTTTGAAGACTGTGAAAAATTTGTAAAAGAAATCATAGAAGAATATGGAAAAATAGATGTATTAGTAAACAATGCAGGAATTACAAAAGATACGTTATTAATGAGAATGAAAAAAGAAGACTTTGAAGACGTAATAGACACTAACTTAGTAGGAACATTTAATGTAACTAAAAATGTAATTAGTCATATGATGAAAGCACGTTCAGGAAGAATAATAAATATATCATCTGTTGTAGGAGTAGCAGGAAATGCTGGTCAAACAAACTATTCAGCGTCAAAAGCAGGAATAATAGGATTCACAAAAAGTTTAGCAAAAGAGGTGGCATCAAGAGGAATATTAGTAAATGCAGTAGCACCAGGATTTATAGAAACTGGAATGACAGATGTATTAAAAGAAGAAATAAAAGAAGAAATTGCTAAATCTATCCCATTAAAAAGAATTGGAACAACACGAGATGTTGCAAATCTTGTAAAATTTTTAGCAGGAGAAGACAGTACATATATTACAGGGCAAGTGATTAATGTAGATGGTGGAATGATTATGTAATAAAAAGAAGCCCCTATTCTGCATAGTACACAGAATAAAGGCTTCAGATAGGCTCTAACGTAATTCAAATAAAACTGTACTTATTGATTTTTCTACATCACAATTAGCAGATATTAATAGTTTGTACATTTCAAGATCTAAATCTTTTAATATTGATGTAGAGGCAGCCAATAGGGCACTGACATCTTTAAATTCGTCATCAATTACTAAATGAGAAGGCAGACTACCTTCTTCAAAAATCTCCTTAACTATTTGAGAAAGGATATGAACTTTTAACTTTGAATTTGGAACATTATCATTTTCATAATGATTCCGTAGAGCCCAAGCGTTGTTAAAAAAGTTTTCCCAATTTGTCATACTTACAAATACCTCCTTGTGGTTTTTATATTAATATATCATAAATTAAAAATAAATTCAATAGAAAGGAAAATAAAAAAATGGAAAAAAGAGTTGTAATTACAGGTCTTGGAGCAATAACTCCAATAGGAAAAGATGCTAATGAAACATGGAAGGGAATAGAAAACAAAGAATGTGGTATTGACAAAATCACATTATTTGATACAGACAATTTCAAGACAAAACTAGCAGGAGAAATAAAAGAATATGACCCTTTAGAATACTTTGAGCAAAAACAAGCAAAAAGATTTGATAAATCGTCACAATTTGCAGTAATAGCAGCAAGAGAAGCAGTAAAAAATAGTGGTATCACAGAAGAAAATACAAATTATGAAAGAGTGGGAGTTTTTGTAAGTTCAGGAATAGCAGGATTAAAAACAATACAAGAACAATGTGAAACAAACTATGTAAAAGGAAACAATAGAGTATCTCCAATGTTCATTCCAATGGCAATAGCAAACATGCCAGCAGGAAATATTGCAATAGAATTTGGTTTCAAAGGAGAATCCATCTCAATAGTAACTGCATGTGCTTCATCAACACATGCAATAGGAGAAGCATATAAAACTGTAAAACAAGGATATGAAGATGTAATAATAGCAGGAGGAACAGAAGCCTCAATCTGTTCTATTGGAATAGCAGGATTTGAAAACATGAAAGCATTGTGTACATCAGAAGATAAAAACAGAGCAAGTATTCCATTCGACAAAGAAAGAAGCGGATTTGTAATGGGAGAAGGTGCAGGAATAGTAGTACTTGAAGAATTAGAACATGCTAAAAAAAGAGGAGCAAAAATATATGCAGAACTAATCGGATTTGGAAGCACAACAGACGCATATCACATAACATCACCTAACCCAAATGGAGAAGGTGGAGCAAAAGCAATGATAAGAGCAATAGAAGATGCTGGTATCAAACCAGAGGATATTGATTATATAAATGCACATGGAACATCAACACATTTAAATGATTCTACAGAAACACTAGCAATAAAAACAGCATTAGGAGAATCAAGTAAAAAAGTAAAAGTAAGTTCAACAAAAGGAAATATTGGGCATTTATTAGGAGCAGCAGGAGGAGTAGAAGCAGTAATCTGTGTAAAAGCAATAGAAAATGGAATAGTACCACCAACAATAAACTATAAAGAAAAAGACGAAGAATGTGATTTAGACATAGTACCAAATGAACCAATAAAAGAAAAATTAAATGTTGTAATGTCAAATTCTTTAGGATTCCGGTGGGCATAATGCTAGTATTATAATAAAGAATTATGAAGAATAATTGTAGGGTCACCGTTTGCGGGAATACCTACGATAAATTTGGCAAAGCCAAATTTAACTGGGCTTGAAGATATAAATTTGGCAAAGCGTGAAAAATTGCATAGCAAATTTTACTCGTTTTACAAATTTATCTGGGTTCGAAGAAAAATGTGACACCATTGTGCCCATACTTGCGTAAAAAAATGTACCTAACCTTTATATTACAAAGGCTAAGTACAACAGTGGGTTATAGAAGACGAAACCTAACGAAGAAATCTCTTCCTATACGACCATAATCAATAATAGATATAGGAGATATTCTCTGAATGAGACTAAAATCAATCGGCAGGTTACTATCAATATAAAATTCACACGTTAGAGACTCTAATTTAATAACCTGAGCCATTAGGTCAGCCAATGCACATACCTGCAAACTGTCTGAACAGTTATGCCGAGCATTTATGGCTTTTATGAAAAAAAGCCATATCTTAAATTTCTTTACCATGTATACATACCTCCTCGCGGTTTTATATTAATATAATATCATAAAATAATAATAAATTCAATAGAAAGGAATGATTAGAAATGGAATATGAAAAAATAAAACAATTAATGGAAGACATGGGAAATTCAAAATTAACAGACATAGATATTGAATTCCCAGATGGAACAAAAATCAGTATGAAGAAACAAACAAATGTAGAGGCAAACATTAATTGCCCTCAAAATGTAACAAAATCAATAGAAACTAAAACAACAAACGAGGAAATAACTACACAAATAAACACAGAAGAAATACAAGGGAACATAGTAAAATCTCCAATGGTTGGAACCTTTTACATAAAACCATCTCCAACCTCTGAGCCTTATGTACAAATAGGAAAAGAAGTTACAAAAGGAGAAACACTATGTATAATAGAAGCTATGAAATTAATGAATGAAATAGAATCAGAATTCTCTGGAAAAATAACAGAAATTTTAGTAAAAGACGGAGATACAGTGGAGTATGGTACATCATTGTTCGTCATAAAATAAAAATGTATAAGGAGAAACACATGTTAAATAAAGAAGAAATAAAGAAAATAATCCCACAAAGGGAACCATTTTTAATGATAGATGAAATAGAAGAATATACTCCAGGAGAAAGTGCTATTGGTTATAAGAATGTAGACGAAAGCGAATGGTATTTTAAAGGACACTTTCCAGGAAACCCAATAATGCCAGGAGTATTAATAGCAGAAAGTCTAGCACAAACTGGAGCAATAGCGATTTTATCAATGGAAGAAAACAAAGGAAAAAATGCATTATTTGGAGGAATTGACAAAATGAAATTCAAAAAAATGGTAACACCAGGAGATAGACTAAAACTAGAAGTAAAAATAATAAAAAGAAAAGGACCAATAGGAGTAGGAGAAGCAATTGCAACAGTAGAAGATAGGATTGTAGCTAAGGGTGAACTAACCTTCGCCCTTGTGTAATTTGAAAGATAATCGCATTTGGCGAAAGAAAATCCTCTGGCGTGGCAAAAGCACGCCTCCGGTATTTCTTTCTCGAATGCCTAGCCAAATAACGATTCTTTTTCAAATTACATATGTATGATAGAAATTAAAAATTTTTCTATTAATGTAAAGAGGAGATGAAAAAATACAATGAACAAAATATTAATTGCAAACAGAGGAGAAATTGCAGTACGAATAATAAGGGCATGTAAAGAAATGAACATAAAAACAGTAGCAATATACTCAGAAGCAGATAAAAATGCTTTGCACACTCGTCTAGCAGATGAAGCAATATGTATAGGACCAGCAGAACCACAAAAAAGTTATTTAAACATAAAAAACATAATAGAAGCAGCATATATAACAGGAGCAGATAGCATACATCCAGGATTTGGTTTTTTATCTGAAAATGCTCAATTTGCAAAAATATGTGAAGAATCTAATATAAAATTTATAGGACCTAGTTCAAAAGTTATAGATTTACTAGGAAACAAATCAAACAGTAAAGAACTAATGAAGGAAGCAGGAGTTCCAGTTATACCAGGTTCAGATGGTAGTGTAAAAGGATTAAAAGATGCAGTAATAATAGCAGAAAAAATAGGTTATCCAGTTATGCTAAAAGCAGCAGCAGGAGGTGGAGGAAAAGGAATAAGAATAGCAAATAATAAAGAAGAATTAGAAACCAACTATAACATTGTAAAACAAGAAGCAAAAATCTCCTTTAACGATGATGAAATCTATATAGAGAAATTCATAAAAAATCCTAGACATGTAGAAATTCAAATATTAGCAGATGAACATGGAAATGTAGTTCATTTAGGAGAAAGAGACTGTACAATACAAAGAAAACACCAAAAACTAATTGAAGAAACCCCATCAACAGTAGTAGACGAAAAGCTACGAAACAAAATGGGAAATGCAGCAGTAAAAGCTGCAAAAATTGCAGGATATACGAGTTGTGGAACAGTAGAATTTTTAGTAGATAGTGATAAAAATTTTTACTTTATGGAAATGAATACAAGAATACAAGTTGAACATCCAATAACAGAAATGAGAACAGGAATAGACATAGTAAAAGAGCAAATAAGGATAGTAGCAGGAGAAGAACTAAAATTCAAACAAAAAGAAATAGAATTTAGAGGACATTCAATAGAATGTAGAATAAATGCAGAAAATCCTAATAAAAATTTTATGCCAAGTCCAGGTCAAATAAAAGAAATAAATTTACCAGGAGGAAATGGCATAAGAATTGATACCGCAATATATAATGGTTATATAATTCCACCTAACTATGATTCCATGATTGCAAAAATCATAGTATTTGGTAACACAAGAAATGAAGCAATAGCAAAAATGAAAAGAGCATTAGAGGAATTAGTTATAGATGGTGTAGATACTAATAGAGACTTCCTTTTTAGTATTATAAAAAACCCCAATTTCATTAGAGGGAATTATGATACATCTTTCATTGACAAAGAAAAATTTTAAATATATTTAAAATCTTATAAGGAGAAAAACAATGATAGTCGATAAAATAAAGAAAAGAGAAACCACTGCTAAAAATAAAAAAGCCAACATAGATATACCAATAGGTAAATGGATTAAATGTGATAATTGCAAAGAAATTATATATAAAGAAACAGTTAGAGAAAATTTAAACATATGTCCTAACTGTGGACATTACTTTAGAATGCATATAGGAAAAAGGCTAGAACTAATAATAGATGAAGGAACATATGAAAGATTTGAATTAAATATTGAAACAACAAATCCATTAGAATTAGAGGATTATCCTAAAAAACTAAAAAGCCTAAGAGAAAAAACTGGTTTAGAAGAAGCAGTAAGCTGTGGAACAGGAAACATTAATGGAGAAAAAGTAGTAATATGCATAATGGACAGTGGATTTTTAATGGGAAGTATGGGAGTTGTAGTAGGAGAAAAGATAACATATAGTATAGAACAAGCAGTAAAGCAAAAATTACCACTAATCATATTTTCTGTATCAGGTGGAGCAAGAATGCAAGAAGGTATAATCTCTTTAATGCAAATGGCAAAAACAACAGCAGCACTTACAAAATTAGATGAAGCAGGACTATTATATATATCAGTTTTAACAGATCCAACCTATGGTGGAGTTACAGCATCATTTGCAAGTCTTGGTGATATAATTTTAGCAGAACCAAAAGCTATGATAGGCTTTGCAGGACAGAGAGTTATAGAACAAACAATAGGAGAATCATTACCAGAAGGTTTCCAAACAGCGGAATTTTTATTAGAACATGGATTTATAGATAAGATAGTGGAAAGAAGAAACTTAAAGGATACACTATATAAATTAATAAAATTTCATAGTTGAAAATAATGGCAATTAGATTGGAACCGGCACAGTGCATGGTACCCAAGCAAATAGGAAAGGGGAAAATAAATAATGGCGAATGAAATGACAACTGCATGGGAAAGAGTAGAGATAGCAAGAAATCCTAAAAGAAAAACGGCACTAGACTATATAGAAAATATATTTGATGAATTTATAGAATTACATGGAGATAGGAACTTTAAAGATGATAAAGCAATTGTTTGTGGATTAGGAAGAATGGGAGATAGAAATTTCACAATAATTGCAGAGCAAAAAGGAAGAACAACAAAAGAAAATATTGAAAGAAACTTTGGAATGCCAAATCCTGAAAGTTATAGAAAAGCAATAAGATTTATGAAGCAAGCAGAAAAATTTAAAAGACCAGTAATAACTTTCATAGATACAAAAGGAGCATATCCAGGGATTGGGGCAGAAGAAAGAGGACAAGGAGAAGCAATAGCAAAATCCATGTTTGAAATGGCAAAATTAAAAGTGCCAATAATAGCAATAGTCATAGGAGAAGGTTCAAGTGGAGGAGCATTAGCAATAGGAGTTGCAAATAAAGTTATTATGCTAGAAAATGCAATTTATTCTATTCTTTCTCCAGAAGGATATAGTAGTATCTTATGGAAAGATTCCTCAAGATATAAAGAAGCGGCAGAAAAAATGAAATTAACAGCAAAAGATTTATATGATTTAAAAGTAATTGACAAAGTAATAAAAGAGCCAAAAGAAGACAATGAAGAAAACTTTAAGAAAATAGCAATCAATCTAAAAAAAGAAATCAATTCTATAATAACAGAAATTGGTAAATTAGATACAGAAGATATTGTACAAAAAAGATATGAAAAATTTAGGAATATTGGAGAATTTATAAAATTATAGGAGGAATAGAAATGTTATTAAAAGACAAAAAAATATTAATTATGGGAATAAGAAACAAATGGAGTATAGCATATGGAATTGCAAAATCAGCATATGAAAACGGAGCAAAATTAATATTTACATATATGGGAGAAGAAAATAAAGAGAAGATAGAAGAACTAATAGGAGAATTTAAAGGGAGCAAATCATATGTATTAGATGGAGCATCAGAAGACGAATTAGTAAAAGAAGTATTTACAAAGATAAAAGAAGAAAATGGAAAAGTAGATGGAATAGTTCATGCAATTGCACATGCAAATACAGAGGACTTACATAATGATTTCATATATACAAGTAAAGAAGGATATTCTCATGCAGTAGATGTAAGTGCATATTCATTTGTACTTGTATCAAGAATAGCAAAAGAAATAGATATGTTAAACGAAAATGCAAACCTAATAACATTAACATATCATGGTTCTACAAAAGTATTAGAAGGATATAATGTAATGGGAGTTGCAAAAGCAGCATTAGAAGCAAGTGTTAGATATTTAGCAGAAAACTTAGGAAAAGAAGGAATAAGAGTAAATGCTATTTCAGCAGGACCTATAAAAACATTATCTGCAAAAGGAATAAAAGATTTCTCAACAATTTTAACAGTTGTAGAAGAAAAAGCACCATTACATAGAAATGTTACTACTACACAAGTAGGTAATGTTGCAACATTTTTGTTAAGTGAAATGTCAGAAGCTATTACGGGTCAAGTTATTTATGCAGATAGTGGATATAATATCATGGGTGTATAAAAATTTTTATAAATATAAATGTAAGGAGAATACAATGAATAGAGAAGATATTTTTGAAAAATTAAAGAAAATAATAATTGAACAATTAGGAGTTGATGAAGAAAATGTAAAAGAAGAAGCAACATTTGTAGATGACTTATCAGCAGACTCATTAGACATTGTAGAGCTAGTGATGAATATAGAGGAAGAATTTGAAATGGAAATTCCAGATGGAGATGCAGATAAAATTGTAACAGTAGGTGATGTAGTAGAATACATAAAAGAACATAAATAGGGATTATATTACATTGATAAACACACCACACATGTGGAAGTAGTCTCAGTGTTAGGTAGAAAAGACTAAAAAAAGCCTAAAAATCAATAATTATAAAAATGATTGAAGTAGAAACTTTAGTAAAAAGGGAAAAAATCAAAAAAATTTATAAACAGAATTAGTAATATGGAGTGTGGGGAAAAGAAATTAAACAAATAATTTTTAACCAGTGTAAAGCATAGAGATATGCTTTATTTTTACGCAAAAAATGGTATAACTAGAACCAAAAAAAAGGAATTTTACGCTAGGATTATGCCCAAAAACTGTGGGAGTATTTTTTTATAATTCCCCCTTACAAACCCCTTTTATACTTACTCTTTACTAGCTGAAAAGAATATATATATTTAATAAAAAATAAATTAAATTGCACCTTTGCATTATTAAGAAAATGCGACTAAAATAAAAGCAAGTAAGGAGGAATGAGTGATGAGAAAGATTAT
>CAOKRJ010000022.1 GCA_948471115.1 uncultured Clostridium sp. | reverse complement strand
AAGTGCAAAAGGCGTGAAAAATTTGTAATACAAATTTTACTCGCCAATAAAGCTTAATCAAGTAAGATTACAGAAGGAAGGGGCTCAAGCCTAAAGTGCAAAAGGCGTGAAAAATTTGTAATACAAATTTTACTCGCCAATAAAGCTTAATCAAGTAAGATTACAGAAGGAAGGGGCTCAAACCTAAAGTGCAAAAGGCGTGAAAAATTAGAAAAATATTAGGGTGGTGACCAACACTAGAAAAATTTAGGAGGATTAAAAAATGAGTGAGAAAACAGATAAAATGTTAGAAGAAATAGATACTTTAACAGTAGTTGAATTATCAGAACTAGTTAAAGGAATAGAAGAAAAATATGGAGTATCTGCAGTAGCAGCTGCAGCACCTGCAGCAGGGGCAGGAGCTGGTGCTGGAGCAGTAGCAGAAGAAAAAACAGAATTCAATATAGTATTAAAAGAAGCAGGAGCAAACAAAATACAAGTAATCAAAGTAGTTAGAGATGCAACAGGATTAGGATTAAAAGAAGCTAAAGACTTAGTAGATGGAGCTCCAAAAACAATCAAAGAAAATGTTGCAAAAGCAGAAGCAGAAGAAATAAAAGCTAAATTTGTAGAAGCAGGAGCAGTAGTTGAATTAGCATAAGCTAAACCTATTTAATAAAAAACATTAATTCAGGGACGGTGATTAAATTTTAAATTTAATCACCGTCCAATTTTTCAAAAATAATCCTACATTTATACAAATCTAAATTTTATATGCTTAAAATATTGACTTTTGAGAAAAGCTAATATATAATATTAAAAAATTAAAACAATGCGATGAAGATGAAAGCGATTGATAAAACTATTGATAGAGAAAAAATGCCATGGGCTGGAAGCATTTTAAATAGTTCAAATAGTGAAACACATTGAAGCACTTTTAAAAAGAGGGAAATATAATTATTTATTTTCAAAAAGGGTGGTACCGCGTAAGTAAAGCTTTCGTCCCTGTATTAGAATATACAAGGATGAAGGCTTTTTTATATTCTAAGGAAAGTAATAACGAAGTGATTAGTTTCCTTAGAATATAATTATGCAGATTTTAGAGTTTCTTAATTACGTAAGGAACTTAGAAACTATTAATTTCGTTTTTTGATTTCTTTTCCAAATTATCCTTGTATATCTAAGAAAGGAAAGGGATATATATGAACGATTACAGAACTTATTTATGTTCACAAATGAGACTTGAAAATTTGGGAAAGGAGACAAAACTTGCAGGCTGGATAGACAAAATTAGAGACTTAGGATGAGTTTTATTTATTGATTTAAGAGACCAATATGGAATAACACAAGTAGTAGTAAGATGCAATGAAGAATTAGTAGCAAAGATACCAATAGAATCAACAGAATCAATTTCAGGAGTAATCAGAAAAGAGACGAAGAGACAATAAATGAAAAGTAACCAAATAACAATTAAAGGAAATTCATATATCCATTGATAACAAATAACAATAAAACATTGATATTACACAAAAAAAGGTATATAATGATAACATTAATAAAAGAGAAAGGAAGATTTTAATGGAGGTAAAAAGAGAAGAATTATTGCATATTGCAAACTTAGCAAGGCTAAAACTGCAAGATAATGAAATAGAAAAATATTTATTAAATTTACAAGACATATTAAACTATGCAAATCTTGTAAACAAGATAGATGTAGAAGGTTTAAAAGAAACAGTTGGAGAAAGAGATTCTTATAATGTATTTAGAAAAGATGAAATAGATAAATTTGATAATATAGAAGGTATGATTAAGAATTTCCCAGAGGAACAGGATGATATGATTCGTGTACCTAAAGTCGTACAATAGGCGTTTGAAAAATAAACTGCGTATTACGTCGTTAATTTAAAATAAAAATTGCTCAACGTACAACAGTACGTCTCCGCCTTTTTATTTTAAATTGCCTAGTACTACTTGTTTCTTTTCCAAACTTAATTTAGTACTATAAGAACATTAAATCAAAAACTGTAGGGGCAGATCTTGCGTCTGCCCACTAAAAAGTAGAAATTAGAATATCATATAAAACATAAAATATATTCTAATCTCTGACTTCTAATTTCTAACCGCTAATCAAGAAAGGAATGATAATATAAAATGAATATTACAGAATTAACAGTTCATGAATTGCGAGAAAAATTGAAAAATAAAGAACTTACAATAACTGAGATAAATAAAGCATATGTTGATGGAATAAACGAAAAAGAAAAAGATATACAAGCATTTATTACTCTAACAACAGATGAAGCACTAGAAAAATCAAAGATTATTGAGGAAAAGGTAAATAATGGAGAAATAAAAGGAGATTTAGCAGGGATTCCAATAGGAATAAAAGATAATATGTGTATAAAAGGAACAAAAACTACTTGTGCTTCTAAAATGCTAGAAAACTTTATTGCTCCATATAATGCAACAGTAATAGATAAAATAAATGATGAAAACATGATAAGCCTTGGAAAAACAAATATGGATGAATTTGCTATGGGAAGTTCAACAGAAACCTCATATTTCAAAAAAACTAGAAATCCATGGGATTTAGAGAGAATTCCAGGAGGGTCATCAGGAGGTTCAGCAGCAGCAGTTGCTTCTAATATGGTTCCATGGGCTTTAGGATCAGACACAGGAGGAAGTATACGTCAGCCAGCAGGATGTTGTGGAATTGTAGGGTTAAAACCTACATATGGACTAATTTCAAGATATGGACTTATTGCATATGCTTCATCATTAGACCAGATAGGAACATTTACAAAAGATGTTGAAGATACAGCAATCTTATTAAATGTAATAGCAGGTCATGATGATAGAGATACCACATCTGCAAAGCAAGAAAAAAAGGATTATACAAAAGCCTTGAAAAATGATGTTAAAGGATTAAAAATAGCCATTCCAAAAGAATTTTTTGGAGAAGGAATAAACGAGGAAGTAAAAGCTGAGCTAGAAAAGGCAATAGAGAAATATAAAGAATTAGGAGCAACGGTAGAAGAAGTATCATTGAATGTAGCAGAATACGCATTAGCTACATATTACATCATTGCATGTGCAGAAGCAAGTTCAAACTTAGGTAGATTTGATGGAATCAGATATGGATATAGAAGTCCAAAGTTTAATAATTTAAGAGACATTTATATAAATTCAAGAAGTGAAGGTTTTGGGGACGAAGTAAAAAGAAGAATAATACTTGGCACATATGTATTAAGTTCAGGATATTATGATGCATATTATAAAAAGGCACAACAAGTTAGAACATTAGTAAAAAATAAATTTGATGAGGTTTTTGAAAATCATGATATAATATTAACACCAACAGCACCAACAACCGCCTTCAAAATTGGAGAAAAATCAGATAATCCACTAGAAATGTATTTATCAGATATATGTACAGTTTCAGTAAATATAGCAGGAATTCCAGGATTATCTATGCCTTGTGGAGTAGATAGCAAAGGCTTGCCAGTAGGAATGCAATTAATAGGAAAACGTTTCGACGAAGAAACAATATTAAATGCAGCATATACCTATGAACAAGCAACGAAATTTAGAGAAAAATATAAACCACAGTATAAAGCAAAATAAGGAGTAAAAATGATTATAAAAGAAGTATTTAACGATTATAAAGCTTTATATAAGATGTTAAATAAACGTATTGATGAGAATGAAAAAGAGATTAAACCTGAAACATATTTTGTTAGAGAAATACTGAAAAGAGAAGATAAAAATGTAAAATATATAGTCTCAATTATAGAATTGATAATACCACTTTTACTATTCATAATAATAACTATAATAGCGATTTTAATGCACAAATCTGACTTTATAATTAAATTCTTTATAGGAATAATGTGGCTATTATTTAGTATTCCTTTAGGAATAGTAGTATTAATGCTAAATGTAAGAATAATAAATAAAAAGATAAAAAATAAAGAAAAAGTAAAATCTGTAGCTGAAAGAGTAATATTAATTGAAAAATTTTTAGGTGAACTAATTATGATATGTACACATTTATCTTATCTAATTATTATAAAATAAGGAGGAAAGTTAATGTCAAACGAAGAATACGAAACAGTCATAGGACTAGAAGTCCATGCAGAACTATCAACAAAAACAAAAATATTCTGTAAATGTCCAACAAAATTTGGTGCAGAGCCAAACACACAAGTATGCCCAATATGTATGGCAATGCCTGGAACTTTACCAGTATTAAATGAAAAAGTAGTAGAATATGCAGTAAAAGCAGGAATTACTACAAACTGTGAAATCGAAAGAGATAGTAAAAATGATAGGAAAAATTATTTCTATCCAGACCTACCAAAAGCATATCAAATATCACAATATGATAGACCATTATGTAAGCATGGATTTATTGAAATAACAGTAGATGGAGAAAAAAAGAAAATAGGAATCACAAGAATCCATATAGAAGAAGATGCAGGAAAATTAAATCATGATGATTTTGGAAAAGGAAGTTTAGTAGACTTAAACAGAGCTGGGGTACCGCTAATAGAAATTGTTTCAGAACCAGATTTAAGAAGCTCAAAAGAAGTTGATGCATACTTAAAAAAATTAAAAGCAATACTTGAATATATAGAGGTATCAGACTGTAAAATGCAAGAGGGTTCATTTAGAGCAGATGTAAATGTATCTGTAAGAGAAAGAGGACAAAAAGAATTTGGAACAAGGACAGAAATGAAAAATATGAACTCTTTTAGAAGTATAGTAAGAGCAATAGAATATGAAAGCAATCGTCAGATAGAAATACTTGAAAATGGAGGAAAAATCGAGCAGGAAACCTTAAGATGGGACGATGTATCAGGAAGAACATTTTCAATGAGAGATAAAGAAGATGCTCAAGACTATAGATATTTCCCAGATCCAGACTTAGTAGCAATAAAGCTTTCAGAGAAATATATAGAAGACATAAAAAACAATTTGCCAGAACTACCTGAAAGTAGAAAACAAAGATACTTAGAAGATTATAAATTAACTGAAAAAGAAGCAGATGGATTAACTGCATCTAAATATTTATCAAACTTATTTGAGGAAGCCACAGGAATATCCAATAATCCAAAAGCAGTATGTAATTGGATAATGTCAGACATATCAAGAATATTAAATGAAAGAGAATTAGAGCCATCAGACATTAAATTCTCAGGAGCTGACTTAGCAGAATTAATAAGTTTAATAGAGAAAGGTACAATTAGTAGTGCAATTGCAAAAAAGGTATTAGACAAGATGTTTGATGACGCAAAAAAACCAGAAGACATAATAAAAGAAAATGGATGGATACAGATTTCAGATGAAGGAGCAATAAAAGAAGTAGTACTAAAAATATTAGAAGCAAATCCTCAATCTGTTGCAGACTATAAAGCAGGAAAAGAAAAAGCATTAGGATTTTTAGTAGGTCAAGCAATGAAAGAAACAAAAGGGCAAGCAAATCCACAAATGTTAAATCAAATGTTTAAAGACGAATTAAAATAAAATTTATAATAATTTCATTTTAATTCGTCTGTAGGGGCACGGTGAAATGTGCCCATTTTACGTTTTATTCCATTTCTTTTTTGATTCTATTAAACCCAATTCCAAAAGCAAAGAAAGTGCAGGCAAAAAGGATACTATTTTTTAAAATATAAAAACCTATATAATAAACAGTAATGGAACTATAAAATAAATCATATGTAAGTAAAAATAAGCTTGATACAATTGCTAAAACAAAGCAAAAAATAAGTCCATTTTTCATTAATTTTTTAATATTATTATCCATAGAATTAAACAAATTAGATAATTTATCTCTCATAAAAACACAATCCTTTCAAAATAAATTTGTGCATAACAAAAGCGTTTCTTTATAAATATAGATTAACATAAAATCAAAACAAAAACAATGTAAATAATTGGATAGACGACTTTAAAACCTCATTTGACAAAAAATACAAATTAGTGTAAAATAAAGGATATTAAAAAGGAGGATTTTATGCAGAATGATAAGAAAGCAATAGAAAACATTTTAATAAAAAATAGAATATACATAGCAATTATAGCGATTATATTAATAGTACTGTGTATTCAAAACATATATTTCATAATACCATCAATAATAATCTTTACACTAATAATAATATACACATATTGGACCGATAACAAAAAAACAACAGAAATAACTCAACACATAGAAGAACTGACATTTAGTATAGACTCAACAGCCAAAAACACATTAATAAACTCTCCATTTCCACTTGCGATAATAGAAACAGATGGAAACATAGTATGGAAAAGCATAAGCTTTGTAAACGAATTTGGAAATGTAGACATAAAAAACATTTTGGGAAATTTGGCTAAAGAAATAAAGACACATGTCGAGAATAATGATTCAAAATCAATAGACATGCAAATAAAAATACAAAAAAAAGATTACAAAATAATTGGAGAATGTTTAAAGAAAAAGCAAAAAGGGAGAAAAAAGAAAATAGAGTACATGGTAGTACTGTATTTTATAGATAACACTCAAGAGTTATCTATAAATCAAAAATATGAAGAATCAAAATCCTGTGTTGGAATTATATCTATTGATAACTATGAAGAAACAATGAAAGCATTAACAACAGAGGAAAAACCACAGGTACTAGCAAAATTAGAGAAAAGTATATATAAATGGGCAGAAGCAACAAATGGAATTGTAATAAAAAGTGAAAGAGACATTTATGTATTTATGTTTGAACAGAAATATATAGACATATTGAAAGAAAATAAGTTTGACATATTAGATACCGTAAAAGAGATAAAAATAGAAGGACCACTACAAATAACATTAAGTATAGCTATATCACAAGATGGTCATACAAATTATGAAAAATATAAAACAGCATTAGCTACATTAGATATAGCACTTGGAAGAGGTGGAGACCAAGCAGTAATTAGAAATGAACAAAAATATAATTTCTTTGGAGGAAGAAGTATAGAGGTTGAGAAAAGAACAAAAGTAAAAGCTAGGATGGTTGCACATGCTTTAGAAGACATAATTCAAGAATCAGACAATGTAATGGTAATGGGACATGTAAATGGAGACATAGACTCAATAGGTTCAAGTATAGGAATATATAAATTTGCAAAGACTGTGGGTAAGACAGCAAAAATAGTAAATAATACATATGGTTCTACATTACAAGACTTTATGAATGAAGTAAAAAAACAAGAAGAATACAAAAACATTATAATAAATAGCACTCAAAGCTTATCAGAAATCACAGAAAATACATTATTAGTAATTGTAGATACGAACAAAAGGAACTACGTGGAGGTACCAGAGCTATTAGAAAAAACAAATAAAATTGTTGTGATAGATCATCATAGAAGAAGTACAGATTATATTGAAAATGCAACATTAAGTTTTCATGAGGTTTATGCATCATCTGCTTCAGAATTAGTAACAGAATTATTACAATATACAACAAATGAAACTGCACTTACAACATTTGAAGCAGAAAGTCTATATGGTGGAATAATGGTAGACACAAAAAACTTTACATTTAAAACAGGAGTTAGAACATTTGAAGCAGCAGCATATTTAAGAAAAAACAATGTAGACATTTTAAAAGTAAAAAAATGGTTCCAAAGTGATTTAGAAAGCTATAATATGATAGCAGATGTTGTGAAAAGCGCTGAAATAGTAAAAGAAACAATTGCAGTTTCAATATATGATAAAGAAGATGAAAATGCAAACTTAATCTGTGCAAAGTCTGCAGATGAACTATTAACAATAAATAATATAACTACATCATTTGTATTAGGTATACAAAAAAAGAAAGTATGTATCAGTGGTCGTTCAATAGGAGACATAAATGTACAATTAATATTAGAAAAATTAGGCGGTGGAGGACATATAGGTGTAGCAGGAGCACAAATAACAGGAGTAACATTACAAGAGGCAAAAAGTATTCTAATAAAGAAAATAGATGAATATTTTGCAGAAGGCACAAATTAAAATATAGGGGTACATTGCATGACTCAATAAATAAAAATAGACATGTAGGGGCACATTGAATGTGCCCAATGAAAGGAGAAAAAAGTGAAAGTAATACTAAATGCTGACATAAAAGGTGTCGGAAAAAAGAATGAAGTAATAAATGCAAGTGATGGATATGCAAGAAACTATTTATTTCCTAAAAATCTAGCAATACCAGCAGATGCACAAAACATGAATGTATTAAATGCAAAAAAGGCATCTGAACAACACAAAAAGGAATTAGAATGTGAAGAAGCAAAAAAGGTACAAGAAAAAATGAAAAAGATAGTATTAAAGATAATGACAAAGGCAGGGGAAAATGGAAAAACATTTGGTAGCATAACATCAAAAGAAATTGCAGAAACGCTAGAAAAGCAATTTAAAATAAAAGTAGATAAAAAGAAGATAATGTTACCAGAGCAAATAAAGACTTTAGGAACATATGTAATAGATATAAAATTATATGAAGGAGTCATTGGGAAGCTTACTGTATCTGTAACAGAATAAAACCATTGAAATATAATATTATTTATTATATAATTTAAACACAATATATGTGGGGGTACGGTGCACCGTGCCAATTGGAATAAGAACTGAATTAAAAAGGGCACGGTGCACCGTGCCAATTGGAATAAGAACTGAATTAAAAAGGGCACGGTGCACCGTGCCCCTACAATTAATAATGGAGAGAGGTAACGCACATGCCAGTAGCAAAAATTCCACCAAATGACATAGAAGCGGAACAAGCAGTACTAGGCAGTATGCTAACAGATAAAGATGCTGTAATTTCTGCAATAGAAGTACTAAAGAAGGAAGATTTTTACCGTGAAGATAATAAAGCAATATTTGAAGCAATGATAAGCCTATATAATAGACCAGAACCAATAGATATAATAACAGTTAAAGATGAATTATTATCTATAGGTAAATTTGATGTAGTTGGTGGATTAGAATATTTAGCAGACTTACCAGAGAAAGTTCCTACAACAGCAAATGTAGAAAGATACATAAAAATAGTAGAAGAAAAATCAATACTAAGAAATTTAATTAAAACCTCAAACGAATTAATAACATTAGGATATGATGAAACACAAGAAGTAAACACAGTAATGGATCAGGCAGAAAAAAAGGTATTTGATTTAATGCAAAATAGAAATCAGACAGGATATTCTCAAATAAGAGATGTATTAGTAGACTCATTTGCACAATTAGAAAGATTATATAATCAAAAAGAAGGAATTACAGGAGTTCCATCTGGATTTGCAGATTTAGATTTAAGAACAGCAGGATTTCATAACTCAGAACTAATAATATTAGCAGCAAGACCAGCAATGGGAAAAACAGCATTTGCACTAAATATAGCAACAAATGCTGCAACAAAATCAGATATACCAGTATTATTATTTAGTTTGGAAATGTCAAAAGAACAATTAGTAAACAGAGTACTATGCAGTGAAGCAATGGTAGACAGCAATAAACTAAAAACTGGAAAAATAGAAGAAAATGACTGGGTAAAAATAGTAGAAGCATTAGGACCATTATCGGAAGCAGAAATGTATATAGATGATACAGCAGGAATCTCAATAACAGAAATAAGAGCGAAAGCGAGAAAATTAAAATTAGAAAAAAATATAGGACTAATCATAATAGACTATTTACAATTAATACAAGGTTCAGGAAACAGAAGAAATGGAAGCCGTGAACAGGAAATTTCAGAAATAAGTCGTTCATTAAAAATATTAGCAAAAGAGCTAGATATACCAGTAATAGCACTATCACAATTATCAAGAGCAGCAGAACAACGTAGTGACCATAGACCAATGTTATCAGACTTACGTGAATCGGGTTCAATAGAGCAAGATGCAGATATAGTAATGTTCTTATATAGAGATGACTATTATAATGAAGAAAGTGAAAGTAAAAACATAGCAGAAGTAATAATAGCTAAAAACAGAAGTGGTTCAGTAGGAACAGCAGAAATGTTATGGATGTCAAACTACACGAAATTTGCAAATATAGAACACTATAGAGACGACGAATATTAATAATTATAGTTTAGAGGTGGTTTTGCGTGAGAATTTTGTGTAACAAAATTCACTCATCCAAAGGTGTCTGTTCTGCAAAGGCTAGACCTGAATAAAAGATAAAGAATACTTTATTCATATAAATTTTCTAATGGAGAAAAATATGTTCAAAGAAAAAATATTAGAAACAATAAAAAAATACAATCTTATACAAAATGGGGACAAAATAATTGTAGGACTATCAGGAGGACCAGACTCAATCTCTTTAATAAATGTATTAGATGAAATAAGAAAAGATAAAACAACTGAATTAAAATTTGATATAATTGCAACACATATAAATCATAATATTAGAGAAGAAGCAAAATCAGATGAAGACTATGTAGTTAAATATTGTGAAGAAAGAAATATAGAGGTATATGTATTAAGTATAGACATTAATAAAAAAGCCAAAGAGGAAAAAAAAGGTACAGAGGAAACAGGAAGAAATGCAAGATATGAGTTCTTCGAAGAAGTACTAATAAAAACAAAATCAAACAAAATAGCTACAGCTCATACGGCAAATGATAATGCAGAAACAGTTCTTATGAATATAATAAGAGGAAGTGGAACCTCAGGTCTAAAAGGAATAAGAGCAATAAGAGAAAATAAATTCATAAGACCACTAATAGAAACAACGAGGGAAGAAATAGAAGAATACTGTGAAGAAAATAATCTAAATCCCAGAATAGATAAAACAAACTTTGAAAATGATTATACAAGAAATAAAACAAGAAATATATTAATACCAATTATAAAAGAGCAGTTTAATCCTAATATAATAATGACTATAAATAGGCTATCAGATATAATAAATGAAGAAAACGAATACTTAGAAAAACTTACACAACAAAAATATAAAGAAATACTAATTCAAGAAAACATAGGGAAACAAATAGAATTAGACTTAAAATTATTCAACCAATTGGATATAGTAATAAAAAAGAGACTAATATTATATACAATAAAAATATTACAAGGAAGCACTCAAGGCATAGGGAAAGTGCATATAGAAGATATTATAAAATTATGTAAAAACAACTTAGGAAACAAATATCTAACACCTAACAAGAACATAAAAATTTTAATTAGAAACAAAAAAATATATTATATTCATATAAATTAACATATTTCACTATTATGTAAGGAAATATTAATCATAGCTTAATTGAGAGAATCTCTTAAAACGATTAATTATTAAATTTTGATATTCATTGTTTATACCTGTTCCGTAGTAAAAGCCTTGATACAGGCAAGTTTCGACAAAAAAAGTTTTGAGAAAAGTATTGCAAATATAAAAAACTTGTGATACCATAATAGCATTGAAATAAAAACGATATGAGCACATTGTATGTGCTCATAAAATAGGTAATAAATTACAAATGGGCAATACAATAAAATTTTATAACCTAAACTTAGAAAGGATGAGAAACATGAAAAACAAAATACAAAGATTTGCAGGATTCATAATAGTAGGGATAATACTAATAGTACTTGCAACTGCAATAATAGATAGGGAAGACAAAAAGCTAACATACTCAGAATTAATAAGCAAAATAGAATTATCAGAAGTTACCGAAATTGAAATATCAGCAAATGGAAAATCAGCATATATAAAATTAAAAGGTGAAACACTAGAAAAAGAAGTTAATATCCCTAATATGGAAAGCTTTATGGACTATATAACAGACTATTTAAAGGCAGGAAACATAAAATTAACAGAAAATTCAGAAAACATCTTAATAACAATACTAGGACTAATTTCACCATTTGGAATAATAATAATAGCACTATTGTTCCTATTCTTCACAATGAGTGCAAACTCACAAAATGGTGGATCAAAATCAGTAAGTTTTGGAAAAAGTAAAGCAAAAATGATGACTCCAGTTGATAAAAATAAGATAACATTTGCAGATGTTGCAGGAGTTGATGAAGAAAAGGAAGAGTTAGAAGAAATTGTAGAATTCTTAAAAAATCCAGCGAAATTCACTAACATGGGAGCAAGGATTCCAAAAGGAGTACTATTAGTAGGACAACCAGGGACAGGAAAAACTTTACTTGCGAAAGCAGTTGCAGGAGAGGCAGGAGTACCATTTTTCATAATAAGTGGTTCAGACTTTGTTGAAATGTTTGTAGGTGTAGGAGCTTCTAGAGTAAGGGACTTATTTGAACAAGCAAAAAGAAATTCACCATGTATAATATTTATAGATGAAATTGATGCAGTAGGAAGACAACGTGGAGCAGGACTAGGGGGAGGACATGATGAAAGAGAACAAACACTTAATCAATTATTAGTAGAGATGGATGGATTCTCACCAAATGAAGGGGTAATAGTAATGGCAGCAACAAACAGACCAGACATACTAGACAAAGCATTACTAAGAGCAGGAAGATTTGATAGACAAATAGTAGTGTCAGCACCAGATGTATTAGCAAGAGAACAGATACTAGAAGTACATGCGAGAAAGAAGAGAATTGCAGAAGATGTAGACTTAAAAACAATAGCAAGAAACACAGCAGGCTTTGTAGGAGCAGATCTTGAAAATATATTAAATGAAGCAGCACTATTAGCAGCAAGAAGAAATTTAAAAGAAATTGGAATGAATGAAATAGAAGATGCTATGGTAAAAGTAACTATGGGACCAGAAAAGAAAACTAGAGTAAGAAGTGAAAAAGAAAAGAAACTAGTAGCATATCATGAAGCAGGTCATGCAGTTGTAAGTAGATATTTACCAACACAAGACAAAGTACATCAAATTTCAATAGTACCAAGAGGAATGGCAGGAGGATATACTATGTATAGACCGAGTGAAGACAAATCATTTATGTCAAAGTCAGAAATGGAAGAAAACATAGTATCATTATTAGGAGGAAGAGTTGCAGAGCAATTAATATTAAATGATATATCAACCGGAGCAAGCAATGATATAGAAAGAGCATCAAAAATTGCAAGAGATATGGTATCCAAATATGGTATGAGTGAAACAGTTGGAGCAATTATGTTTGGAGCAGGACAAGAGGAAGTATTCTTAGGAAGAGATTTAACACAATCAAAGAACTATTCAGAACAAACAGCTTCAGTAATAGATGCTGAAACAAAACAAATAATAGACAAAGCATATAAAAAAGCAGAGGAAATTTTAAGTGAACACATAGATAAGTTACACACAGTAGCAGGAATACTATTAGAAAAAGAAAAAATTGATGGAGAGGAATTTGCACAAATATTTAATGAGCAATAGAACATAATAAGGGCAATTATTATTAAAGAAAAAGATAAATATTAAAATAACTAGGAAATCAAAGCTTTCCTAGTTATTTTAATATTTTTAATATAATAGGAAGGTTTACTTTCCTATTATATTAAAGGCTATAATCGCTAGTCTCGCAGATTTTCTCCTTATAGTCGAAAACTCAAATCTGGCGAAAATGTATAAATTATAATTTTTAAGATTGAAATTTTAATATACCATTGTCTAAAGTTACGTGAATAGTTTGACCATTTTTAAATTCAGACATTAAAATTTTTTCAGCTATTTCATCTTCTACATATCTTTGAATTGCACGTCTTAGAGGTCTTGCTCCATATTTTAAGTCTGTTCCTTTTTCAAGTATAAAATCCTTTGCAGAAGAGTCTATATCTAAATTCATATTTTTTTGAGATAATGCATTGATAGTATCTTTTAACATCAAATCAATAATTTCAAGTAATTGTTTTTTATTTAAACTATTAAATATTATAATTTCATCAATTCTATTAATAAACTCTGCCCTAAATGAAGATTTTACTATATCAAGAATTTTATTTCTATTTGCTTGATTTTCATTATTAAATCCAATTGCATTAGTATTCAAATTTGAACCAACATTAGATGTCATTATAATTATGGTATTTTCAAAACTAACATTATTTCCTTGGGAATCAGTAAGTTTTCCATCATCTAATACTTGTAACAATAAATTAAATACATCATTATGAGCCTTTTCAATTTCATCAAATAATATTATAGAGTAAGGTTTTCTCTTTACTTTTTCAGTTAACTGACCTGCATCATCATAACCAACATATCCTGGAGGTGCACCAATCAATTTAGCAGTAGAATTGCTTTCCATATATTCAGACATATCTATTCTTATAATTGCATCTTCATCACCAAACATTTCAAATGCGAGAGATTTAGCAAGTGCAGTTTTACCAACACCAGTAGGACCTACAAACATAAAAGAAGGTGGTCTTTTCGTTGATTTTAAACCTGCCCTATTCCTACGAATAGCACGACTTACAGCTTCAACGGCTTCTTCTTGACCAACAATCTTTTCATGCAATCTTTCCTCTAAATGTAATAATTTAAATGTTTCCTCTTCTGTGATTTTTGTAAGAGGGATTTTAGTCCAATTTTCTATTACAATTGCTATATCCTGTAAAGTTAAGTCTTTAGGTTTAAGTACTTTTTCTAATTTATTGATTTTATCGATTAATTGGCATTCTTTAGTCTTTAAATCAGCAGCTTTTTGGTAATCTTCAGTAGAATCGGCTTGTGCAGCTTCATTTTTTTCCTCTTGAACCAATTTTAACTCATTCTTTAAACTTTCAAGATTATATAATTCTTTGTTATTCAAATTAATACGAGAGCAAGCTTCATCTAAGATATCTATAGCTTTATCTGGAAGAAATCTGTCATGAACATATTTTTCAGAAAGCCATACAGTTTGATGAATTATGTCATCAGAAATTTTAACTTTGTGAAAGTCCTCATAATATTTTTTAATACCATTTAAAATTTCCACAGTAGAATCAACATTAGGTTCATCAATAAGAACAGTTTGAAAGCGTCTTTCAAGTGCAGTATCTTTTTCGATATGTTTTCTATATTCCCTTAAAGTTGTAGTTCCTATTAATTGAATTTCGCCATTTGCAAGAGAAGGTTTTAAAATGTTAGCGGCATTCATAGACCCCTCACTATCTCCAGCACCAATTATATTATGAATTTCATCTATCACTAAAATTATATTACCTAAAGTTTTACACTCCTCAATGATATTTTTCATTCTTGATTCAAATTGCCCTCTAAATTGAGTACCAGCAACAACAGATGTCATATCTAAAAGATATACCTCTTTATTTAAAAGTTTTGTTGGTACATTCTTTTCTGCGATTTTAATAGCGAGTCCTTGAGCAATTGCGGTTTTACCAACACCTGGTTCTCCAATTAAACATGGGTTATTTTTTGAACGTCTATTTAAAATTTGTATAACTCTTTGTAGTTCTCTATCTCTACCAATAACATTATCTAATTGATTATTTTTTGCTTTATCTGTTAAGTTTGTGCCATAAATATCTAAGGTTTTACGTTTTTTATTATTTTGTTTCCTTTCAACTTTTAAACGTTTTTTACCATCAGAAGATATACTGTCAGACGAGGATTTATCATTATTTGAAGATTTAGTAAAGAAATTTCCAAATATAGCACCTATAGGGATAGCACCTCCCATATGTCCTTCTTGTATTTCATCAATATCTTCTTCATCCAAATCTAAGTCCATATCTAACTCACCTAATTGAGAAGAAATACCATTTAACATTGCCTCAATTTGAGATGTCATATCATTTAAATTTATATTATTTGAATGGTTATCAGAATTAGTAACACCTTTTTCTTTAGCACAATCAGCACAATAACCTATTAATTTATGAGGATCAGGGCTATTAGGGTCTTCTGTGAAAATAACCGCCTTTTTTTTGTTACAAATTGAACATATCATAATTGTATACTCCTTTCTTGAACAAAGTTATTTAGTCACATTTTGTTCTTCATAGAAAATTTTATTCCATAAATTTTATAATACACTAAAAGACGTGAAAAGTCAAGATAAAAAGGGTGAAATTCGTGATATGGAGATAGACAAGAGCAACAATTAATGGTATAATAAATTTGTATAAAATAAACATATGATATAAATGGTGAGAAAGGAATGTATTAATATGTTAAACAATATGCCAGTAAATGATATGAAGGAAAATGGTATAAGAAAAATAATTTTTATAATAATAGGTATAATATGTATTATTTCAATTATATTAGCAATAGTATATCAAGTAAGTCAATTAGAAAAACATCCTCCAGAAATAAAAGAGGATAAAGGAATTGTAGACTTTAAGTCAATTTTTAATAATGAATTAAATGAACAAGGATATCAAATAAAGACATTACAGAAATTTTATGAAGATAAAAAGATAGTTTATACAATAAATGAGCAGAAAGAAAAAGTAGATGGTAAATATGATATTGATGTAAAAATACCATTAATAAACATTAATAATCAAACAGCTATTAATATAGATAAAGAAATTGAATCTATATTTTTAGAAAAAATTAATAATATAAAAACAAGTGAACAAGAAAATGAAATAATATATACAGTAGAATATACAGCATATGTAAATGAAAATATTTTATCATTAGCCATAAAATCAACTTTAAAAGAAGGAATGAGAGCTCAAAGAGTTATAATAAAGACCTATACATATAATATAACTACAAATGAATTAATTGATATTGATGAAATGATATCGATTAAGAAATTAAATAAATCAGTAGTTCAAGGCGAAATTAATAAAGTAGTGGGAGAAAATGCTATGCAAGCTCAGAGTTTAATTGATTTAGGATACAAAGTATATGAAAGAAATTTATCAGATGAAATGTATAAAGTAGAAAAGGCAATGAATTTCTTTTATGGACCAAATGGTGCATTATATATAATTTATGCATATGGAAATAATAGTTACACATCAGAATTAGACATTATACCAATTAAATAAACAAAGTCCATAAGACTAATCTTATGGGCTTCAAAAATAAAAGGGGATGTTTTACACTTATAGTGTATTTACAGTATATATAATAAATTTGAACGTTTAGTGAACAAAAAGTGTAAATTGTGTTAAATTCAATTGTTAATTCGATTAATCACTAGCAATTGATTTAATACAATTTTTTTATATAGTAGGAAAGTTATACTTTCCTACTTATATAAAGGCTATAATCTCTAGCCCTCACAGATTTTCTCCTTACAATTGAAAACTGCGAATAGGGCAAGAACAAATTATAGAAGAGTCTTTGATTTTTATTATTTGTTCTTATAGATGATATCATTTGAGAGTGTATTTATACAAAATTAAATCAAATGAAAATAGAAGTAGTCTTTTTAATTAGATTCTTTCAATTTTAAGGTTATATCACGTGTTTCACCATTTCTAAATATAGTTAAAACCATATCGTCGCCAATGTTATGAGTGTTTTTTATTTCATTTAATTTATCCATCGTAGGTACTGTAGTTCCATCTGCAGCAGTTATAACATCTCCAATTTTTAAACCTGCAATTTCAGCAGAACTAAATTCCTCAATTTTAACAATATATATACCAATAGGATAATTATATTTCTTAGAAAGATTTTCGGTAACATCTCTACCTGAAATTCCTATATAAGGTCTAAGAACTTTATTATATTGTATAAGTTGTTGAGTAATCTCTAATGTAGAGCTTATTGGAATTGCAAAACCTATACCTTCAACACCATTTCCAGATAGTTTTAAAGTATTAATTCCAATAACTTTTCCTTCACTATTTACTAAAGCACCACCACTATTTCCAGAATTTATAGCAGCATCAGTTTGAATTGCAACATATTTATTTCCATCTTCATCAGTAACCTCACGATTTATAGCACTAACAATACCACAAGTAACACTTGAATCTAATCCAAGAGGATTACCAATAGCCATTGCAAATTCTCCAACTTTTACACTATTAGAATCGCCAAGTTCAGCAGGAATAAGATCAGTTGCATCAATCTTTATTATAGCTAAATCTGTTTGAGAATCTGAACCAACAATTTTAGCTTCATAAGTTTCATTATTATTATATAATTTAACTGTTATTTTTTGAGCTTCACTCATTGTATAATATGAAGAATTAGAAGAAGAACTTACAACGTGATTATTAGTTAAAATGTAGCCATCTTGACTAATTATAATTCCTGAACCAGAAGCAGTAGCATTACTTGAATATCCACCGAACATCAAATTAGTGACAGAATATTCAATTTGAATTCCAACGATAGATGGCTGGACTTTTGAAGCAACATCAATAGCTGTACCAGAATAATTTGCAAGAGAAATAGCGGTATTAGTACCACCAGAAGAAACATTAAAATTTGGTGTTTTATTAGCAGAATTATTAATCAAATTATTTTTAATGCTAGGAACACAAAAGCAAGTACCTAAGATTATAGAAGCACCAGCAACTCCAGACAAAAAAGGAATTAGTATATTCTTAGAAAAGGAAAAATTAGATTTCTTTTTTGAAGTTGAAGTTGAGGCATAAATTTTAACATTTGGGTTACTTTCAGAATTAAATTCAAAACTATTATTTTCGTTATTCATTTATAAAACCTCCATTTTTATAATAAGAAATTGTTGTTTGTAAATTAGAAGATAGATGTCAGATATTCATTGTAGGTATAAACCTTTAGTTAGCCCTTAAAAAAATAGGAATGATTATATATATAATGTTTTTTACATATGGTAATTTTTTAGATATGGGCATATACAATGTGACCCTACAATTAAATGTTATATAATTTGAAAACTTATATCAACCTAATAACTTCAAATTCTTATAATTAATATTATAATTATTATAGACATATATTACAATATTAATGTGAAGAAAATGTGAAAAAAATGTAATTATTGAAATATTGCTTGAAATTATGTGATGAATTAAGGTATAATGTTAAAGATTAGGAATTAAGTATAAAAAAACAAATGTGTTTATCAGTGGAATTTTAAATAAAGAGGAGAAAATAGTATGACAAATGAAGAATATGGAATAACTGCTATAAAACTGATTTTTACAGTAATTATATTAGCAGTAATTATATCAGGTATAGTATTTATAGTAAAAAAACTATGGCAAGATAACAATGTAAAAGATATAGAGACAGACTTATTATATATAAAAGCAAAGTGTAAAATAATACATGACAAAAATATTATTGACAAAAATGAACAATTATTAGGTGAAAATATAAAAGAATATAGTGAAAATGAAAAAATAAATGAAATTGTATCTCAAAGTCAAAAATGGTATAGATTAAGTCAAGGCGATTTAGAAGCAATAGGCTTAGGAGATTTAAAATATGAAGATGGTTATCTGATAAATTATGATGAAGAAGATGTTATATATGCAAAAGGAATAGAAGAAAATGAACAAATTTATTACAAGTTATCGGAACTAGAAAAACAAAGAAGAGAACAACAAGAAGATAAAAATCAATCATCAGAACAAACTCTAACAGAAAGTGAACCCCAAGTTGATAATGAAAATAAAGAAGAGCAAACTGTTGAATAAATAAAATATCAAAACTTTATTGGCAGACATTGTGTCTGCCAATTTTAACAAAATTATGTAATAAAAGGAGAGAGATATGGTAACAATTATTGGCGGAGGATTAGCAGGATGTGAGACTGCATATCAAATAGCAAAAAAAGGAATAGAAGTACAATTATATGAAATGAAACCACATAAATATTCACCAGCACATAATAATCCAAATTTTGCAGAAATTGTATGTAGTAATTCTTTTAAATCTAATTTACTTACAAATGCATGTGGATTATTAAAAGAGGAACTAAGAGTCTTAGATTCTTTGTTAATTAAATGTGCTGATAAGAATAGTGTACCAGCAGGACAAGCATTAGCTGTTGATAGAGAAAAATTTTCAGAATTAGTAACAAATGAAATTAAGCAAATGCCTAATATAGAAATAATTAATAAAGAAGTAGTAGAAATACCTGTTGACAATAAGATAGTAGTTATTGCAACAGGACCATTAACAACAGAAGAATTATCGAATGAAATTATGAAAATTACTGGCAAAGAACGTCTATATTTTTATGATGCAGCAACACCAATAATAGAGAAATCCTCAATTGACATGAAGATAGGTTTTTTAGGAGATAGATATCAAAAAGGAGAGGCATGTTATATAAATTTACCAATGAATAAAGAAGAATATGAAAACTTTTGGGAAGAATTAGTAAATGCAGAAGTTGCTGAGTTACATGAATTTGAAAGAAAGGAAATTTTTGAAGGTTGTATGCCTATTGAAGTAATGGCTAAAAGGGGTATAAATACACTAAGATTTGGACCATTAAAACCAGTAGGATTTATAGACCCAAGAACTGGAATAAGACCATATGCTATAGTTCAATTGAGACAGGACAATAAAGCAGGAAATATATATAATATAGTAGGATTTCAAACCAATTTAAAATTTAAAGAACAAAAGAGAGTATTTAGTATGATACCAGGATTACAAAATGCAGAATTTGTAAAATATGGAGTAATGCATAGAAACACATTCATAAACTCCCCAGAATTATTAGATGAAACATATAATTTAAAAACAAACAAAAACCTATATTTTGCAGGACAAATAACAGGAGTAGAAGGATATGTAGAGTCAATAGCATCTGGAATGGTAGTTGGATTAAATATAGTAAATAGAATAAAAAACGGAGAAAAAGTTACATTTCCAGAAACAACCATGATAGGAGCATTATCAAAATATATATCAACACAAAATAAAAAATTTCAGCCTATGAATGCAAACTTTGGAATAATGAAAAATATAAACAATAATAACATTAGAGATAAAAAAGTAAAATATGAGAAAATGGCAAATAGAGCTATAGAGGAAGTAAATAATATTTTACAAAATTGTTAAAGAAAAATGAAATATGTTTACAACAAAATTTATATGTGATATAATGCCCTATATTGTTAGGAGTGATAAATGTTGAAAAATAATTAGTATAAATTTTTTTCCAACTTAATTTGCAATTAAAAAGGAGTGATTGTAAAGATGAATCAGATTCTTTACACAATTGAGAGTCAAGAAGAAAAAAACCGAATGAAGAGTATCATGTTATTTTTTGGTGTAACAATTATAATATTTGGGCTAATTATGGTTTCAATGGGAGGATATAGAATAGCTTCAGCAAAAATAGCAAAAGAGGAAGCAATAGAAGAAGCAACAGTACCAAAAGTTAATTTATATGAAATGGATAATAAATTAACAATTAGTATAAACCACATTAGAGAAATTAAAGAAATTATATATTCTTGGAATGATGGTGAGGAAATACAATTATCTGTTTATTCAGAAAATTTTAATGGAAATATTGAAGAAGAAATAGACATACCAGGAGGTACAAATAAAATAAATGTAAAAGTAATTGATACTAAAGGAAAGACAGCAACAGTATCAGGAGAATTTACCTATAAAGGAACATATATGGATTTATCTGTAATTGATAATAAAAGCTTAAAGATTGTAGTAACTGATATGGTAGGCTTACAAAGCGTAACATACCAATGGAATAATACAGAGCAAGAAATAACAGCATATCCACAAGAAGGAAGTCCAGAAAGGGTAGAAATAGTTTCAGACATTCCAACAGGTTTAAATTCAATAAAGATAAAATCTGTAAATAAACAAAATGTTATAGAAAATAAAGAAATTCCAGTTAAAGGAATTACTAAGCCAACCATGAAAATAAGCTATAATGGTGATAGAACTATTTTGACGATAAAATTAAATGATGATCAAGGAATACAATCATATTCATACTCTTTGAGTATAGCACCAATATCAGAAATTGCAGAAAATGGAAATATTATACCTAATTTTAAAGATAAATTAACACTAGTTACATCAGAAACAAAGCAAGGTAATCAACAACAATCAATAACAGAACAGGTTCCATTTGAACAAGGATTTAATTACTTAGAGGTTACTATAAGAAATGTAGAGGGAGTAGAAGAAAGTTTTTCAGGTTGGTGTGCAAAATAATATGGAGATTTTTATCAAAATAATATATATAATAGATTTTTTCTTGATATACTCTTTTTTAGGATGGGTATTGGAAAGTGTTTATAAAACAATTTGCACAAAAAAATTAGTAAACAGTGGATTTTTGTATGGAACTTTCTGCCCAATATATGGAATAGGTGCTTTAATAATGTACTTATTCCTAAGTATATGTAATAATCCAATTACAGTTTTTTTTACAGGATTTGTAATATTATCCATATGGGAATATATAGTTTCTTGGGGGTTAGAAAAAATATTCCATGAAACTTATTGGGATTACTCAAATTATAAATTTAATATTAATGGTAGAGTATGTTTATTAAATTCAATATTTTGGGGAGCACTAGGCGTAATATTTACATATATTATTCATCCATTCATAGAAACTCAAATAATAAAATTAAATATTGTATTATTAATAGTAATTACAGTATTACTAGCAATATGTATATCAGTAGATGCAACCATAAGTATAATTAAGTTAAATAGTATATCAAAGAAATTGGAAGCAATTAAGGAAATTAGAAAAGAAATAAAACTTAAATTACAAGAGTTAAAATCAACAAAAAGTCCAAAAGAATCTATACAATTGATGATAAATGATTTAAAAGAAAAAGAAATAAAATTAAAAGAAAGATTAATTAAACAAACAGATAGAATAAGGAAAGCATTTCCAACAATGAAATCAGAAACATTTAAACAAATAGCAAAATACAGAAGAAAGTAGGAAAAATACATGAAGCGTGAGATTTATATTATTGACGATGAAAATGATATAATATTTAATTTAAAAAAGTTATTTGCCAAAGAAAAAGACTATATTTTTAAATCAGTTAGAACAGAACAAATTGATGAAGCTCTAAACAATATTCCATCATTAATAATTATAAATGAAGATTCGATAGAAAGAAAAGTAATTGATGTATGTAAAAAGATAAGAGAAAATGAGGATAATAGTATAACGCCGATTATAGTAACAACAGCAAGTGAAAATAAAAGACATAGGCTAAACATATTAAAAAACCAAGTAGAATTCATAATAAGAAAACCAATAGATAATGAATATTTATATTATACTATAAAAAATCTACTTAGATTAATGGACACAAATAGGAGAATAAGTCCATTGACGGGATTGCCAGGAAATGTTCAAATACAAGCAGAAATGAAAAAGAGAATGTTAAAAAAAGAAGACTTTTCAGTTTTGTATTTTGACTTAGATAATTTTAAAGCATATAATGATACATATGGATTTTTAGCAGGAGATGAAATAATAAGGCAGACTGCAAAAACAATATTAAATAATATAAATAATGAAGAAACAATACATAATTTTGTAGGACATATTGGTGGAGACGACTTTGTAGCAATAATTAGCGAAATAGAGTATGAAGAAATATGTCAGAGCATTATATTAGAATTTGATAAAGAAATATTAGAATATTATACAGCAGAAGACAAGAAGAGAGGATACATAAAAGTGCCTAATAGAAAGGGAGTAATAGAAGAAGTACCATTAGTATCAATATCGATAGGAATTGTAGAGGTAGACAAGAGCAGATTTAATAATGTATTAGAAATAGGAGAGATTGGTGCACAAGTGAAACATTTAGCAAAAGTTATTCAAGGAAGTGCATATGCAATAAATAGAAGAAAATAAAGTTACTTTTTATTTTCTTCTAATATTTTTTGACTACTGTTAAAGTATAGATTGATTAATTATATGTGGATATTAATTGATGATGCAATAGGATTAGCATATTGTAGAAAAGAATATATGCTAATATGTTGGCAAAAACAAATTTAAGGTGAAAGAATAGCACCAAGAATAAGGATTCCCTCATTTTCATAATAAATAGTATTAAACTGTGATATTGGAATAGGATTTGTTCCAATGCCTACCTCTACAGTATATCCAGGGAGATTATAGTCTTGTATAAACCAATCTTTATATCCTGCAAAACTTGATCCATAAGGAGTTTCTTCTAAAGAATAACCACTAGACTGTGAAAATTGTTCGCCTATATAATAGGAAGCATCAGGTAGGTAATTTAGGTATTTCCAATAAATTATTCTTCCTTGAGTATGATAAGCTAAAATTAATCTAAAATTATGTTGTCTAGTAAAATTATATACAGCAACTGCTTCATGAGCGACTAGTGGAGCAGTACCAACATAATCACGAGGGGCAGGTTTTGTAAAACCTTGTGCAAACTTAATCTGTTTGGCTCTTTCCCAATTTGCAGGAAATTGTAAATTTAAATCCACACCTGTCAGTCGGATAAAGGTACAGTTTTTTTTAAAATAGAAAATTGAAACTTTATCCGACCTGCCCCTGTGGAGCTAAAAATATACCAACCACAAAGAAAATTTAATAAAATGCAGTAATCATCTATATTACAGGATATTTCTATATTAAGAAAATATTCTGTTTTTTTATTGCAAAAATGTAGGGGTGAGCATTGCTCGTACGATAGCAATAAATGATGTTACTACTAGAATTGGAGTGGTATATGAAAGAAAAAGAAGAGAATATTGGGTATTATTCAATAATTCCAGCAACAATTTTATACAATAAAGAACTAAAAGCAAATGAAAAATTACTATATGCAATTATAACATCACTTGCTTGTAAAGAAGGATATTGTTTCGCAACAA
>CAOKRJ010000021.1 GCA_948471115.1 uncultured Clostridium sp. | reverse complement strand
ACAGGAATGTCGGAGTCAGAGTCCGATGCCTTACCGCTTGGCGATACCCCAATATATTCTTATTTTTTCTCATGAGCCACTTTACTTACCTACGATTCGCCTTTGGCTCGCTGTATACTTAGACTGTACCTCAGGCTTTGACTTCGAACAGTCTAAGCAGCTTAGAAATACCCAATATAAAATAATTAATAGTGAATAGTGAATGGTTAATAGTTAATATGTTAATTTCATTTATTCACTATTCACTTTCCACTATTATTATTCACTAGAGTTCATTTTCCCTTACATATCTTATGTCTCACATCTATTTCATTAATTCTTTTGAACTAAATATTGCTGTTTCTCCTAGTTCTGCTTCGATGTTTATTAGTCTGTTATATTTTGCAACTCTATCTGTTCTACATGGTGCTCCAGTTTTGATTTGTCCTGCATTTGTTGCTACTGCTACATCTGCAAGTGTTGTGTCTTCTGTTTCACCACTTCTGTGTGATACTACTGCTGTGTAACCATTTCTTTTTGCTAATTCTATTGCATCTAATGTTTCTGTTAATGTTCCTATTTGATTTAATTTTATTAATATACTGTTAGCAGTTCTGTTGTCAATTCCTTTTTGTAGTCTCTTAATATTTGTAACAAATAAATCGTCTCCTACTATTTGTACTTTATCTCCTATTTTGTCTGTTAGTACTTTCCAAGATTCCCAATCTTCTTCTGCTAATCCATCTTCAATTGATACTATTGGATAATTGTTTGCTAAGTCTACTACAAAGTCTACCATTTCTTCTTTGCTTAAGAATTTGTCTATCTTCCAGAAATAGTATCCATCTTTTCCTATTTTTTTAGCTTCATCATACATTTCTGTTGCTGCTAAGTCTAATGCTAAACATATATCTTTTCCTGGTTCATATCCAGCTTGTTTAATTGCTTCTAGTATAGTTTCAATAGCTTCTTTTTCGTCTTTTACGTTTGGTGCAAATCCTCCTTCATCTCCTACTGCTGTTGCTAATCCTTTTGCTTTTAATACTTTCTTTAAGTTATGATATACCTCTACTCCCATTCTCATACATTCTGAGAAAGATTTTGCTCCTACTGGCATTATCATGAATTCTTGTACACTTAATGTACTATCTGCATGTTTTCCTCCATTCATAATGTTCATCATTGGAACTGGTAATTGTTTTGCATTTGTTCCTCCAATATATCTATATAGACTCATTCCTAAAGATGCTGCTGCTGCTTTTGCTACTGCTAAAGATACTCCTAATGTTGCATTTGCTCCTAATTTTGCTTTGTTTTCTGTTCCATCTATTTCAATAAGCTTTTTATCTAGTGCAACTTGGTCATAAATGTTCATTCCTTCTATTTCTTTTGCTATAATTGTATTAACATTTTCTACTGCTTTTAAAACACCTTTTCCTAAATATCTTGATTTGTCTCCATCTCTTAATTCAACTGCTTCAAAACTTCCTGTTGATGCTCCTGATGGAACCATTGCAACTCCTGAAAATCCTCCTTCTGTAATTACTTCTACTTGAACCGTTGGATTTCCTCTAGAGTCTATTACCTCCAATGCTTTTACTTCTTCAATTCCTAAAAAATCTTTCATGTTTAATCTTCCTTTCTTTTTATATTATATATATTAAAAATTTAAAAGCTGATTTTTAGCACCATTATTTTTTTCTTGTTCGATTATTTGTGATGTAATGGTATTTGTTGTTACATTGTTATTATTTATTGAAAATCTATTTAAAAGTTGGCTTTTTACACCATTGTTTTTATTCTGTTCTATAATTTTTGATACTTTTATACTTTCTTTTTCTTTATTATAATTTAATGTAATTTTATTTAAAAGTTGACTTTTTATAATGTTATTTTCTTTATATAATAATGTATTGGCTGTATTGATATTTTCTTTTTGTTCATCTTCATCTTGTATAATAAAGTTTTTTAAAAGTTGATTTTTTATCGGATTTTGTATTTCTAATATTTTGTTTTTATCTATATGATTGTTATTGTCTTTTTCTATGCTATCCTGCATTGCAACTAATTGGCTTTTTGTATTTTTTGATTCTAACATTGTTGTTTTCTTTATATAATCATCATGGCTTTCTACACTATCATATATTGTTACTTTATTTTTAGTTACAGGTTTTTCATATATATTTTCTTCATATATAACTGTATGAGAATTTCTATATTCATAACTTTCAAAATATCTATCTATTATTTCTCTTTCTTTTTTGGTATAGCTTTCAATTGGCATATCTAGATATTTATATCTCCAAATGATATGTCTACTATAATTGTCAAATTCTGAGTTTATTAAGTCATCATAATTATACTCTACAAAATATTTAGTGCCTTCTATTATTATTGTTAAATTTGACCATAGATTTTGCTCAAAATCTACACAATATTTTTTTAGCTTTTTTATTGATTCATATAATCTTTTTTCTAATTTTGCATATTGCTCTTCTTCAAAATCAAATATTTTAGGTATCTGGTATACATTTATCGGATTTTTTTTAAGTATTCCACTTGGAAAATAGTAAAAGAACATTTCTCCATTTTGTACTTGATTTCCATCTATTACTGATGCATATAAGCATACCTTTTTATACCTTTCTGGTAACATTACAATTATATTTTTTTGAATTTCTTTATGCAGACTTTTTATATCATTTTCAACACTCATATAAAACTCCTATTTTATAATAATGCTCTCTCCTGTCATTTCTTTTGGTTTTTCAAGTCCCATTATATCTAACATTGTTGGAGCTAAATCTGCTAGCTTTCCTTCTTTTAAAGCTACATTTTCTTTTCCTACTAAAATTAATGGAACTGGGTTTGTTGTATGTGATGTGAATGGTTCTTTTGTTTCATAGTCTACCATTTGCTCTGAATTTCCATGATCTGCTGTTATTAATAATACTCCTTGTTTTTCTTTTACAACATCAACTATTTTTTGTACACATTCATCTAATGTTTCAACTGCTTTTATTGCTGCTTCTAAATTTCCTGTATGTCCTACCATATCTGAATTTGCAAAGTTTAATATTATACTATCATATTGGTCTTGATTTATTGCTTCGATTACTCTATCTGTTACTTCATATGCACTCATTTCTGGTTGTAAATCATATGTTGCAACTTTTGGAGAATTTACTAAAATTCTATCTTCTCCTTCATATACTTTTTCTTCTCCACCATTAAAGAAAAATGTTACATGAGCATATTTTTCTGTTTCTGCAATTCTTAATTGCTTATATCCTAATTTACTTATATATTCTCCGAATGTATTTTGTAATGCTATTGATTTAAATGCAATATTAACATTTGGTAATGTTTCATCATATTGTGTAAATGTGACAAAATATAAATCTAATTTTTTTGTTTCAAATTCTTTAAATTCATTGTCTACTAATGTTCTTGTAATTTGTCTTGCTCTGTCTGGTCTAAAGTTAAAGAATATTACAGAATCGTGTTCTTCAATCGTAGCTATTGGTTCTTCATTGTTATTACATATTACTGTAGGTACAACAAATTCATCAAATATTTCTTTTTGATAAGATTCTTCAATTGCAGATATTGGTGATATTGCTTTGGATCCTACTCCATTTACCATTGCATCATATGCTAATTTTTCTCTATCCCAACGGTTATCTCTATCCATTGCATAATATCTTCCTGCAATCGTTGCAATTTTTCCAATTTGCTTTTCATCTAATTTTTCTTGAAGTTCTGCTAAGAATCCTTCTCCTGATGCTGGTGGTGTATCACGTCCATCCAAAAAGCAATGTATAAATACATCTTCTAATCCCTTTCTTTTTGCATATTCTAATAAAGCATATAGATGTCTATTATGACTGTGAACTCCTCCATTTGAGACTAATCCCATTATGTGTAATTTTGAATTATATTTTTTACAATTTTCAATAGCTTCATTAAATTCTGGTATTGTAAAAAATTCTCCATCTTCTATTGATTTTGTTATTCTAGTTAATACTTGATATACTACTCTTCCTGCTCCAATGTTTGTATGTCCTACTTCTGAATTTCCCATTTGTCCTTCAGGTAGTCCAACTGCTAGTCCACTTGTATGTATTTGTGTTGTTGGACATTCGCTCATTAGTTTATCAATATTAGGTGTTTTTGCCATTTTTATTGCATTTCCATCCGCTTTAGAATTTATACCAAATCCATCTAATATCATTAGCATTGTTAATTTGTTCTTCACTTTGAATTTTCCCCTTTCCTGTTTGAACTTTATTCTTTGTCGAAATTCACTATTTTTGCAAATTCTTCTGGTTTTAAACTTGCTCCGCCTACAAGTCCTCCATCTATGTCAGATGTTGTAAATAGTTCTTTTGCATTTGTAGACTTTACACTTCCACCGTATTGTATTATAACACATTCTGCTACATCTTTTCCATAGTTTTCCTCAATTTCTTTTCTAATTGTTTTAATACTTTCATTTGCATCCTCTGCTGTTGCTGTTTTCCCTGTTCCAATTGCCCAAATTGGTTCATATGCTATAATTGTATTTTTTACATCTTCTGGACTTAAACCTTCTAATGCAAGTTTTGTTTGTGTTGTTATTATATTTGCTGTTTTTCCTTCTTCTTTTTCTTTTAATGTTTCACCAACACATACAATTGGTTTTAAACCTACTGATAATGCTTTTTTTACTTTTTTATTTACAGTTTCATCTGTTTCTGCAAAGTATTGTCTTCTTTCTGAATGCCCTATTATTACATAATCAACATTTATACTTTTTAACATTTCTGCTGATATTTCTCCTGTATAAGCACCTGTACTTTCCCAGTGCATATTTTGTGCTCCAATTTTTATGTTAGTTTCTTGAACATGTAATAATGCATAAAATAAATCTGTATATGGAACACAAAGTATAACTTCATTGTTTGTATCTTTTACTAATGGTGCAAATTCATTTATAAAATTTATTGCTTCATTTGGAAGCATATTCATTTTCCAGTTACCTGCAATTACCTTTTTCCTCATAAATTTTTCCTCCTTATTTATATAATCTTTTAACAATTATATTCTATTTCTACCTAGCTGTTGGAAAATAATTGTTCTCTAACTAGGCGCACGAAGGTGATATTCAATGAGCAACGTGTGGAAAATTTGCAAAGCGAATTTTCCTCGACTAGTGTACGTTGAATGGAAATCACCTGAGTAGCAACAACGTTAGAGGGCAATTATTTCCCAACCTCGTCTAGACATTCGATGCCTGGTAATAATTTCCCCTCCAAGTACTCTAATGAAGCTCCTCCACCTGTTGAAATATGAGTCATTTTATCAGCAACACCTGCTTTTTCAACAGCAGCAGCAGAATCTCCTCCACCAATAACTGTTACTGCATTTATATTTGCTAATTTGTTAGCTATAGAATTTGTACCAAAAGCGAATTGTTCAAATTCAGAAAGTCCAGCAGGTCCATTCCATAATACTGTTGCAGCATTTTCCAATTCTTTTGAATAAAGTTCTACTGTTTCTGGTCCGATATCTAACCCAATCCATCCTTCTGGCATTTCTGTTGTTTTTACTACTTTGCTTTCTGTGTCTTTGTCAAATTCTTTTCCTACTTTTGTATCTACTGGTAACATGAATTTAACTCCTTTTTCTTTTGCTTTTTCCATTAAAGAATTTGCTAATTCTAGTTTATCTTCTTCACAAATTGAATTTCCTACTGAATGTCCTTGTGCTTTAAAAAATGTATATTCCATAGCTCCAACTATCATTAATGTATCAACTTTTTCTAGTAGTTTTTCTATAACTTCTATTTTATCTGATACTTTTTTGCCTCCCATTATTGCAACAAAAGGTCTTTTTGGATTATTTAATGCTTCTCCTAGGAATTTTAGTTCTTTTTCTATTAAAAATCCTGATACTGCTGGTAAATATGCTGCTACACCTGCTGTGCTTGCATGTGCTCTATGTGCTGTTCCAAATGCATCATTTACATATATTTCTGCTAAGCTTGCTAGTTCTTTAGAAAATTCTGGGTCATTTTCTTCTTCTCTTTTATCAAATCTAACATTCTCTAATAGTATAGCTTCTCCTTCTTTTATATTGTTTACTAATTCTTTTGCACTTTCTCCTATTATATCTCCTGCTAATTTTACTTCTTTTCCTAATAATTTTGATAGTTCTTTTGCTACTGGAGCTAAGGAAAATTCTGGTTTTACCTGTCCTTTTGGTCTTCCTAAGTGTGAACATAAAATAACTTTGGCACTATTGTCTAATAAGTATTTTATTGTTTCTAATGCTCCTACTATTCTTCTGTTGTCTGTTATATTTAGGTTTTCATCTTGTGGTACATTGAAATCACATCTTACAAGTACTTTTTTTCCTTTTACGTCTATATCTCTAACTGTTTTTTTATTCATTAAAATCTCTCCCTTCAATTTTTTTAAATACGAAAAGAAAAGAGAAATTAGAAATTGGAACGAGAACTATCCCAATTTCCATTTCTCTCACTTTTATTTTTTAGATGTATATATTGCTAAATCTACTAATTTGTTTGAATATCCCCATTCATTGTCATACCATGCAACTAATTTAACAAATGTGTCTGTTAATTGTATTCCTGCTTTGGCATCAAATATTGATGTGTGTTCATCATTTATGAAATCTGATGATACTACTAAATCATCAACATATTCTATTATTCCTTTCATCTCATTTTCAGACGCTTTTTTTACTACTTCACATATTTCTTCATATGTTGCTGGTTTTCCTAAGTTACATGTTAAGTCTACTACTGAAACATCTACTGTTGGTACTCTAAATGACATTCCTGTTAATTTTCCATTTAATGATGGTATTACTTTTCCTACTGCTTTTGCTGCTCCTGTTGAAGATGGTATTATATTAGCTGCTGCTGCACGTCCACCTCTCCAGTCTTTTTTAGAGGCTCCGTCAACTGTTTTTTGTGTAGCTGTTGTAGCATGAACTGTTGTCATAAGTCCATCCTTAATTCCAAAGTTATCATTTATTACTTTTGCAAGTGGTGCTAAACAGTTTGTTGTACAAGAAGCGTTTGAAATTATATTCATACTTGAATCGTATTGGTCATTGTTAACTCCCATAACAAACATTGGTGCATCTTTTGATGGTGCACTTATTATTACTCTTTTTGCTCCTGCATCTATATGTGCTTGTGCTTTTTCTAATGTTGTAAATACTCCTGAACATTCTAATACATATTCTACTCCTAGTTCTCCCCATGGAATGTTATGTGGATCCATCTCATTATATACTTTAATATCTTTCCCATTTATCGTTAGTGTGTTTTCTTCTCCTTTTACTTCTCCATTGAATTTTCCATGTACTGTATCATATTTTACCATGTATGCCATATAGTCAGCTGTTATGAATGGGTCATTTACTGCTACGATTTCTACCTCCTCTTTTCCTAAAGCTGCTTGGAATGTTAATTTTCCAATTCTTCCAAAACCATTAATACCTACTTTAATTGCCATTTAAAATTCCTCCTTTAATTATGGTACTTATTGTACCCATATTATTAAATTTTATTAACCTTGCTTATTGTACATCAAATTTAAATTCTTTGCAAGGGGTAATTTGAAAATGACATGATAAAAAAAGAATTTTTTTGAAAATTTATAAAATTATTAGTATAAATAGATTAATAGAATTGAAATAATGAAATAAGAATACTTAATGGTTGTGATATTATTTAGCATTATAAATATATTTTTAATAATATCCTTTTCAACGTGGTGTATATTTTATCTAATATTATTAATGATTTCCTTCAAATTTTTAATATCTATGTTACAGTTTATTAACTTATAGTCCTCAATAGCTTTATCAAGATATTCTTTCTTTAATTCTTCTTCTTTTTTATATGCATATATTATTGCTCTATATCTAAAGTATTGTGCTTCATTTCTTATGTCTTTATAACTTTTAGTGTTAAATAAATATTCACATTTATCTAATTCATTTTCAATCTTTTCTATAAATTTATTGTTATTTTCTTCTAATTTTGGAATTAAAACACCTATTAATAATAATTCATAGTCTAATTCTGCTCTTATAAAATTTTCTTTTCTCATCTCAATAATTTTATTTTCTAATTCTGTACATATTTTTTCAAAGTCCTTTTCTATTTTTATATAAGACCTTGTTATCCATAAATCATTTACTAAGTTTCTATATGTGCTTACATATTGTGAATAATTCTTTTTATTGTCTTTCCAAATATCATAACATTTTTTGAACTCTTTTTTGCAGTTGTATAAATATAATGCCTTTACATGGTTATATAAACATATTATTCTTTTGTTTATTTTTTCTTCATTGTTTTCTACAATTTTGCTTGCAATTTCTAAATATTTTTCCGCTTCTTCATGATTTTTTGATTTTGAACATATATTAATATAATCACATAATCCTTCAAGCTCTTCATCTATGTCATTTATTTTATGTGCTAAGTTAGCTCTTTTTAAATGGAGTGATTTTTCTCCTATCTCCCACATTCCACGTACATATATATAATATTTTAGTTCTCTTACTATTCTAACATACTGTTTGTCCATTTCTGACTGTTTTAAGTATTCTAAAACTTGTAATACTGTATTCCATTCATCTAATTCGTCTAATAATTTTAATTTATCCAAATCATTATAACATTCTCCAATATAAGTAGATAAATCAACATAATATTTTGCTATTCTCTCCAAAAATAATTTATTATCAAATTGTTCTTTTGACTCGTATTGCAACACTAAAGTTTTTATCATATTATTCATATATACACGTGCATTATTTAGAATTATTGGATTTAATAAATCATTTTCATAACATTGTTTTAATGCTTGTTTCCATTCATTATCTGTTATTTCCATACCACAAATACTTGCTATTAATTTTATTGAAACTGAATAATTAAATTTTGCACATATTATAATAATTTTTTTTGATAATTGGCTTAAGTTTTTCCATCTTTCTGCAATTATCTTTTCTGCTAGTTCTTCATATTCTTCTAAATTATAATTTGAATATCTCTTAATTGCTTCATCTAGTGAAACTCCTAGTTTATTTTCTTCTATTATCCTTTTTAAAATATATATAGCTGCAAATGGAAATCCTCCTGTTAGTTTATATAGTTTATTAACAATGTCTGGTTCTTTTTCTACAATAGATGTTTTTTGTTCATTCAATTTTAACATTTGTTCAAATTCATCTTTTTGTATATAATTATTTGTACAAAATATATTACAGTAAAATGATAATTCATCTTCATAATTTTTAAATAATTTTGTAGATATTATGATTATTTTAGAGTATTTTGCCATCTCTTTTAATATATTTATTGTTTGTGTTTCTATTACCTCATTATTAAAATCTAAAACTAAAACGGTTTTTGTTGTTTTTAAAAATTCTAAACACATATTCTTTTTCATTTCTTCATCTAATTTATCTTTTTCTAATAATGCAAAACTTGATACCATATTTATAATTTGCTTTGTCTGACTTTCATTTTGTTTTATATCTACCCATAGTATATTGTCATATATATTTTTGTTTATTAAATCACTTATACATGCCATAACTGATTTAGTTTTCCCACTTAATTTATAACCATATATATATGCAATATTAATTCCCTGTGCTAAAAAGTTATTAATAAACTCTAGCAATTTTTGTGGTCTTATTATTGATGTTAAATCTTGTGGAATTAAATTGTTCCTAGTTTTAATTGAACTATCTATTTCTAATAATACTGCGTTTGAAGCTTGTACATATTCTTTAGTAAAATTTTCTATATATTCTTCTTCAACTCCAACTAATTTACAATATTGTATTAAACCTTCTACAAAACTTGTTATATCTTTTGGTACTGTACCTGTTAAAAATTTTCTAATACTTACTTCTGAATAATATGTATAATCGGCTAATCTTGAATATATAAATATCTTACTTGAGTTTTCTCCATTTACTTTATTCTTTTCTATTGATAGTTTTATTTTATCTATCATTTCAGATAGTAACTTAGCTCTATTTTCTTTTAATAATTCTTCACTCTTCATAATTTAACTCACCTACTTTACCTTCAATATTAATTATAACATTCATTTTTGCCTTTAGCAATTTATTGCTTATGTAAAATTGATATTTTTTTTATCAATTTTGATATTTTATTTGTGTCGATATATGGGGCTTATTGTTTTATAATATTATTATGTAAAGTGCAACTATAATGGATTTTAATCTATTAATAACATTATTCTTATATATAAGGAGGATTTAAGCTATGAGAAATTTTACTTTAAACGACCCTACTCAACAGGAACTACTTACCCATTTACAGGTTACAGAGAAATTGCTTGCAAAAGTAGCAACTAAACTTTCTGGTTGCGAAAAAACAGCATCCATAACAGCCATGCCTGATTTAGGTATAGCTCATAATGTTACTCGGATGAGGGGGGGATTTTTTACAGGTGCTTGCTATAGTTGGGATTCAGATGTACCTTTCATTCCAGTGGACACAACAGTAAATGTTTGTGGTACAGCTGTGTTTAGACTATCTAAAGAGATTTCCACAGATGATTTTCTTTCTAGAGTCAATCACATTCTTGAAAAAAAAGATTCGAGATATACTTGGAATTATACCAATGGAAACCATTTTATCAGTTTAGTTAAATCTAATGGAGAATATGGTCTTGAGACTGGATATTATATGGTTGTTCATGTCTCTGCAAATGAATACAAGAAAGATTTGTATCCAAACAGTGGTGTATGGTATGAAAAAGATATTAAAATTGAGTACGATGACAATTCTGCAAGATATCTACGATATATCACAGGAGACTCAGCGATTCGTTTCTATAATATTGCAAAAAATTTAATTCATTTTAATATTGAAAGAAATCGGTATTTTATAGAATCTGTATTAGGTAGTGAATTTTTGGAAAAAGAAATTGTGAGCATTCAACACTATGGTATGCCTAATGATCACACTGTTTGTATCGGTGCACATTGGGAACCTACTATGTACACTCTTCTTACTGCCCCTGGCAAACCAATTTACTTGGTAAAACCTGATGCCTCTGCTTTTGTTGGCTCTCCACATGGATTTGGGTTATCCTTAGCAAATCCTAAAGTTACGTTTAATTCTAACAGTATTACGATAGATGAAAAGGTTTTCGAGTCAGGAAGTATTGAAATTGGCACAGATGCTATTAATCGTTGCTGTTCCACAGAAGTCGATAAACATGTGTCTCAAGTTCTCAATATATTTCCTGGTAACATCATTGGTAAATTATATCAAATTGCTTCGGTTTCTAAAGATGGCACTAAAATTTGGAAATAATTAATAATGGTTCGGTAACAATAGCACTAAAAGTACATATTTTTGTATTTATGTACTTCACATGGTAATTGAATGGAGGACTTTTATATTGAATTTAATATTTGTAGTTTTATTGAAAGTTTATTTGGTAAATATCAAAGCAATCAACGGATATTGATAGTAACTCACAATGGAGTTATGAAATCAATAAAAAGAAATTTTGTAAAAGATTATGGTAATATAATGTCTAAAAATTTGGAAACTATTATCATAACTGATACAGAATTTGAATATTATTTGCAAAGCAAAAAATCACAAGGTACAACCTAGTACCTTGTGATTTTCTCCTTACAGTCGAAAACTCAATCGGGCGAGAACAAATTAAAGAAAAATCTTTGATTTTTCTTATTTGTTCATTATACTAATATTTCATAGCACAGAAAATTGTACCGCTTACTTGTGGGAGTTAGGATTTTTAATTATTTCTTGGTGTTATATTTGCTAGTTTTTATTATTAAAACCTCTATTTTATTATATATTTTCAATATTATTAATAATTTCTATTACTTGTGGCAATGATTCTAACCCACTTTTCTTTCCCATATGACCAATTCCTTCTATTAACATATCTTTTGAATCTATAATTTTAGTAAATTCTTGTAAAATTTCAAATGGAACTATATAATCATTATCGCTATAAATTGAGTATCTAGCCTTAACTAAACTAATAAACTTTTCTTTTTCTTCCATACTAATTGTTATTGGAGCTATTGCTGTATTTAAATCTTCTCTCCCCTCAGTAATAAAAGCTTTTGCAAACCCAGCTAAACTTATATATAGCCCCACATTAAGATTATTTTTGCTAATATATTTTATAAACATTGCATTTCCTATTGAATGAGCAATTACAATTAGTTCATTGTTAAAATAAGCTTTGTATTTGTCAAACACTTTAAAAAATCCATCTATTGTTATGTTTGTCTTAGTAGGAAATTCTGGAATAATTATATTATAGCCTTCTTCTTCTAATTTTTCTTTAAAATATGTATAAATTTTAGGGACTCCATTAAAACCGTGAATTAGCATTACATTCTTCATTATACTTTTCCTCCTTTTAACTTTTCAATATATAATTTTATTATAAAAGATTGTAAAAAAAATATCTATACAAAGTTTTTATCAGATTGATAATAAAACTATCAATTTTGCATACGAATGTAAAATCTTTTCTGCATATATATTATCATTTGATATGCAGAAAGCTATAAAAGATTATGTACTGAACATTTGATATGTTAATGTTGTAACTACCCAAGCTAATAACATTTGAAATAATATTATTTTTATTGTAAATCTATTTGATTTTGTTTCATTTCTAATTGTTGCTATTGTCGCAATACATGGAACATATAATAGGCAAAATATCATTAGACATATTGCATTTAATGAGGTAAATCCAACTGTATTTAGTGCTGAATACAGCTCTGTACTTTTAGAGGCTATTTCTATTCCATATAATACATTTATACTTGATACTACTACTTCCTTTGCAGCAAGTCCTGATATTAAGGCTACTGCTATTTGCCAATAGCCTAGTCCTGCTGGTTTTAATATTGGTACTAATATTTTTCCAATTATTGCTCCATAACTTTCTTCCGCATTTTCTACAAAACCTGTTGGACCAATATTTAATACTCCCCAAAGTATAATAGAGGCTATAAATATTACTGTTCCTGCTTTTTCTAAATAGTCTTTTATCTTGTCCCATACATATTTTCTTACAGTTGTAATGTCTGGCATCTTATACTCTGGTAATTCAACAATTAGCTTTTCTCTCCTAGATTTTTTATCTATCTTATCTGTTATAATTCCTATTATTATTGCAATTAAAACACCTATTAAATACATACTTAATGATGCTAAAGCTCCATATTTTCCAAAGAACATCCCTGAGAATAATACATATATTGGAATTTTGGCACTACATGACATACATGGTATTAACATTATCGTTTTTTTTCTGTCTTTTTCACTCTTTAATGTTCTTGTTGACATTACTGCTGGAACTGAACATCCAAATCCTAATATCATCGGAATACATGCTTTTCCTGATAAACCTAATTTCTCCATTATTCCATTCATTATGTAAGACGCTCTTGCCATATATCCACTATCTTCTAAAAATGCTAGACATAAAAATAATATAAAGATATTAGGTAAAAATGTTAATATTCCCCCTACTCCTGATATAATTCCTTCTATAATTAATGAAGTTACTGCTTTACCTGCTCCTATTTCTTGTAATATGTATAGTACTTTATCAGAAAACATTTCTAGTAGCAATTCAAAATACCCTTTTATAAAATCTCCTATTGTAAATGTTAATAAAAATACTATTGCCATTATTAGTATAAATATTGGTAGCCCTAATATTCTGTGTGTTAATATTTTATCTATTTTGTCTGTACTCTGTTCTCTTTCTTTTTTGTTGTACATACAATTATTAACTATTTGTTCTATATAATCATATTTTTTTGTAATTTCCTCTTCATTGTCTATTTTCACTCTTATGTTAGATTTTTTTTCTATTTGGTTTAATTTTATAGCAGTTTCTAAAAGCTCATCAAGTCCACTTCTATTTTTTGCAGATATTGGTACAATCTTTACTTTTAACATTTCTTCTAATTTTTTTATATTTATTCTCATTCCTCTTTTTTTTACTATATCCATCATGTTTAAAGCTAGAATTATAGGTTGTCCTGTTTCTATTAATTGTAATGCTAAGTATAGGTTTCTTTCTAATGATGAAGCATCTACAATGTCTATTATAATGTCTGCTTGTCCTTTTTCTATATATTCTCTTGATACCTTTTCTTCTATTGAATATGAGTTTAATGAGTATATTCCTGGTAAATCTGTTACTTTAATTTTTATATCATTATAATTAAAATATTCTTCTTTCTTTTCTATTGTAACTCCTGCCCAGTTTGCAACTTTTAGATTTGCTCCTGTATATGCATTAAATAAAGTTGTTTTTCCACAATTAGGGTTACCTATAAAAGCAAGGTTTAAGTTTTTCATTTTCTCCTTCCTTTCTAATTTCTATAGATTTCGAGATTTCTCTATCCATTCCTAATCTGGTTCCCCTTACTTTTATTATTATTGACCCATTTATTCTTTTGTTTAATATCTCTATTTTCGTTCCTTTAAGAATTCCTAATACTTGTAATCTTGTTTTCGTTCTATTGTCTGTTTTTATTTCCTCTATTATATATTTTTCATTTGTTGTACCTTTTGATAAGTTCATAAATCTCATATTTATATATATGAGATTTAAATTAATTTTATGATAATTATAGAGTGCATTAGTTTCTTGTTAACTATTATGTTATCTATTTACTTGTAATTTCATAAAAATTACTTTATTAATTAAAAATATATTATATCAGAAGCAAATTTAGTTGTTGAAATGAAAATATTCTTCTAAAATATCCTCTATATTTGTTACGATTTTTGCACCTTCTTTTATCATATCATTAGTACCTTGTGAAGAACTATTATTTATATTTCCGTGGAACTGCAAAAATTTCTTTTCCTTGTTCTAAGGCATAATCTACAGTTATTAAAGTTCCACTTTTCTTTCTAGCTTCTATTACAATTACTCCATCACTTAATCCACTTATAATCCTATTTCTAAATGGGAAATTAGTTCCTATTGGTTTTACATTTGGTGAATATTCAGTAACAATTGTTCCCTCTGTTCTTATTATTTCTTTAAGTAATTCTACATTTTCTTTAGGATATATATTATTAAATCCACCACCAAGTACAGCTATTGTTTTTCCACCTGCAACCATACACCCCATATGTGAGAAACTGTCTATTCCTCTTGCCATTCCACTTATGATGTTTATTCCTTTCTTCGCAAGCTTAAAACTTAATTCTTTTGCTACTTTTTTACCATATTCTGAATATTGCCTACAGCCTATTATAGCTAATCCAAAATTGTTTAATATTGTTTCATTTCCTAGTACATATAATTGTTTTGGTGGATTATCAATATTTTTTAATTTTTCTGGATAATCCTCATCTTCAATTTTTAATATTTTCATTTTTACCTCCTTTTTTATTCGTATAATATATTTGTAATGGTACGTCGCACCATATTTATTCTAGTTTATTGTTTTTTCTTTGGGCATGATGCATCGTACCCCTACATATAATTTTGTATAAAATTCCAAAAAGAGAGCATGAATTAAATATGCTCCCTTAATTTACATTTATGTTTTTAATTTTATCCCCCAATAAAATTTTAATTGCTCATTTTGCTAATATAGTATATTTCTGACTAGAGTTTTCTAATGTATTTTCAGCCGCCTTAACTACATTACTCATTAACATTGCAATTGTCATTGGTCCTACTCCTCCTGGTACTGGTGTTATATATGATACAATCTCTTTTACACTTTCAAAGTCAACATCTCCTACAATTCCATTTTCTGTTCTATTTATTCCAACATCTATAATAACTGCTCCTTCTTTTACCATATCTTTTGTTAAAAATTTAGGCTTTCCTAATGCTACTACTATAATATCTGCATTTTTTGTAATTCCAGATAAATTTTGCGTTTTTGAATGACATATTGTAACTGTTGAATCTTTGTTTAATAAACATAATGACATTGGTTTTCCTACAATATTACTTCTTCCTAATACAACTGCATTTTTACCCTCTAAACTAATATTGTATTTTTCAAACATCTTCATTATTCCAGCAGGTGTACAAGAAACAAATCCATCTTGCTTTAGACATAATTTTCCTACATTTACAGGATTAAAGCCATCAACATCTTTTTTAGGAGAAATCCTTTCAAAAGCTTTATCTATATTTAAATGCTTTGGCATTGGGCTTTGCAATAAAATACCATGTACATCTTCTCTTTCATTAAGTGTATCAATTAGTAAAAGTAATTGCTCCATTGTTGTATTACTATCTAATAAAAATTCTTCATATTTAATACCTATTTCTAAACATGCTTTACTTTTATTTTTTATATATATTTGAGATGGTTTATCTTCTCCTACTAGAATTACTGCTAAATTAGGTATTATCCCTTTGTCTTTTATTTCTTGTACTTCTGATTTTAAACCGTCTCTAATGTTTGCTGCAAGTGTTTTTCCATCTATTATCATTTTTAGTATCCTTTCTTGTTAATTATATAAATATATAACCAAATTGGAAAATAATTGTTATTTGACTAGGCAAACAAAATTGAAATCAATAAGGCGTACTTATGTACGTTGTTTAATTTCAATTGAAGTTTAACGACGTCAAAGGACAATTATTTTTCAATTTTATGTTTGTTTAGCATATACAATAATCCTCTTACCTGCTTCATTTGAACATGTAGAAAGTGTTATTTCTCTTGCTCCATTAGTCTCACGTGTTGCATAAGTCATATCAGAATCAGTAGTCTCATAACTATTATATACTTGATATTCTAATTTGGTACCAGATGTATCTTTTATGTATATTTTTGCACCTGTTGATAATTTTCCAATATCTGAGAAAAATGTTCCATTTTTATAATTATGTCCCCATAAAACAAGATTCCCTGGTTTATTAACTGCATTCGCAGAATCTTGAGGGTATACTGCAACTATAGCTATTTTTAAAGTTGCTGATGTATTTTCTTCAAGTATTGGATATTCGACATCTATACTTGGAATAGATATTGTTCCTATTACCTTATATCCTTCATAATAAGTATCTTTATTTCCTGGTTGTTGATAAATAGAATTTGAATTGTCATTACCTAAATTATCTAATATATCTTGTAATGATGAATTGTTACCTTCTGTTTCTGAAGAATTATTATTAGAATTATCTGTATCATCATTATTAGTGTTATCTGTATTTTTATCAAATTGAGAAACTACATCCTCTGCTTTTTTATTTGTCTTGTTACTAGTATATACTTTATATCCGAAAAAACCTAATATTGCAACAACTATAATTATTGCAAAAATTAAAATTATTGATAATAAATTTCCATATTTATTTTCCATATCATGTTCCTCCTATTCTCTTATTACATTATTGAACTTATATATATTATAACACATTTTTTAGATTTTTTCGACTTTTAATTCAATTTTAATCAATTTTATTAATTAAATATACATTTTTCGTACTTTATTGCACTCTTGCCCATACAACAGTTCTTGTACTAGCATCATTTGTACAAGTGCTTAACGAAATTTCAATATATCCTTTTGTTTCTCTAGTTGCATAGTCAAAGTCATTTGCCCCTGCTGTATAATTATTATATACTTTATATTCTAATTTAACACCATTAATATTAGTTATAAATATAGAATCTCCGTTTTGTAGTGTGTGTAATTTGGAGAACATTCTACTGTTTCTATAATTATGTCCAGCTATTACTGCATTTCCTGAAACGTTTAAAGTTTCTTCAACATTTGATGGATAAATTGCAGCTGTTCCAACTCTAAGAGTCGCAGTATTATCTACATTAAATATAGGATATTGAATTTTAAGCTTTGGAATTGAAATTATTCCTATTACTTTATATCCTTTATAGTAAGTTCCTAAATTATATGAAGAACCACTACTATTTGTTGTAGATGGTTTTGAAAGATTAGAATTGTTACTATTTCCTTGTGAAGGCTGTTCTAAATTCTCTGATTCTGATGGATTTTCTTCTGAAATTTGTCCATCACCAACTTCTTCATAATTGTTTTCAAATTGAGACATTAATTCTTCTGCTGACTCATCTGCTGTATAATTATCATATAAACTATATATAGCATATCCTACCAAAACAATTAAAAATATTGTTAATATAACTATTAATGTTGTTAAAAACTTACTATAAATCTTTAATCTTTTATATTTTTTCATATGCTTACCTTTCTTGCTTTTTACTGTAATATTTATTATATACATACGTTATCTTTAAACAATTTTTTCATCCATTTTTTGTCCTGATAATATATGAAAATGCAAGTGCTTTACCGTCTGTCCTGCATTTTCTCCGCAGTTAGATATAACTCTAAAGCCTGTTTTATCTATACCAATATCTTTAGCAATACTTTTTATGACTGTAAATATTTTTCCAACTAGAGCTTCATCTTCGCTTTTTAAGTCTATTATTGATTCAATGTGTTTTTTTGGAATAACAAGTATATGTATTGGCATTTGAGGATTTATATCTTTAAATGCTAATACATTTTCATCTTCATAAACTATATCTGATGGAATATCCCTATTTATTATTTTGCAGAATATACAATCGTCCATGTTATATATCCTTCCTTTCTTTATGTTGTATGTTGAGGATTTTCTTTCGAAGAACTTTTTGCAGTAAAATTTATTTTATAAATTTCTCATGCTATGTCATTTCGACAACGCCAAATGGCAATTATTTTTCAATTTATTAAAACGGCTTTAATTCTACGTATTCCCGCTGATGATGCTTCTTCTTTTTGTATTTTAAAATGTCCTAATACTTTTGTATTTTCAACATGTGGTCCCATGCAAATTTCTTTTGATACATCACCTATTGTATAAACTGTTACAATATCTGGATATCTCTCTATAAACATTGCTTCTGCACCTGTTGCTACTGCTTCTTCCTTATTCATTTCTGTATTTGTAACAGTTAAACCATCTTCTATCCATTCATTAATTAAGTCTTCTATTTTCTTTTTTTCTTCATCAGTTAATTTATGGTCACAAGGAAAGTCAAATCTCATTCTTTCTGGAGTTATATTACTTCCAGCTTGATGTGTCTCTGAACCTAAAACTACCTTTAATGCGGCGTTTAAAAGATGCGTTGCTGTATGATATTTTGTTTCCATTTCTCCACTTCCACTCAATCCACCTTTAAATTTTTTATCAGAACCTAGTTTGGATTTTTCTTGATGTTCTTTAAATAGTTTATCTATCTCCTTTAAATCTACTAAATATCCCTGTTCTTCTGCAATTTCTTTTGTAACTTCTGGTGGAAATCCATAGGTTTCATAAAGATTAAATACTGTTGTTGGTTCTAATATAGTTTTGTTTTCTTGTTTTGCTCTATTTAAAACTTTTTCTAATTCTCTTTGACCATGTTCAAGTGTTTTTACAAATTTATCTTTCTCATCTATTAAAACTTGTTTTATTTCTTCTTTTTTTAATACTAAATCAGGATACATTTCTCCAAGAGTATCTATATAAATATCTACTAAACTAGATAACTCATTTAAGTTTATTTCAAGTTTATTTAAATGTCTTACCATTCTACGAATTAACCTTCTTAATATATAACCTCTATCTATATTTGACGGTCTTCCTCCATCTGAAATAACCATCATACTTGCACGTAAATGCTCTGTAACTATTCTTCTACTTTGAATATTTTCTTTATGTGGAGTTAATTCTAATAACTTGTCCATTACTGATACAAAAAGTTCTGTATCATAAGGAGTTTCTTTTCCTTGCAATAACATGTTTATTCTTTCAAGCCCTAAACCTGTGTCTACATTTTTTTGTGATAATTTTTTATATGTACCATCTTCATTTTTATAAAACTCCATAAACACATTATTCCAAATTTCGACATATTTACCACAACCACAAGATGGGTTACATTCTGAAGAACATTTCGGCTTTCCTGTGTCATAAAACATTTCAGTATCTGGTCCACATGGTCCTGTTTCACCTGCTATCCACCAGTTATCATCTTTCCCAAAGAAATATATTCTCTCTTTTGAAATTCCTACCTCTTGCCAAACTTTTGCACTTTCTTCATCTCTAGCACAATCTGAATCTCCTCCAAAACATGTTACAGATAATTTTTCTACTGGAATTCCTAATTCTTTGGTTAAGAATTCATAACTCATGCTAATTGAATCTTTCTTAAAATAATCTCCTAATGACCAGTTTCCTAGCATTTCGAAATATGTTAAATGTCTATTATCTCCTACTTCATCAATATCAACAGTTCTTAAACACTTTTGATAATCTGTAAGACGAGTTCCATTAGGATGTTTTTGACCTAATAAATAAGGCACTAATGGTTGCATACCTGCTGTTGTAAATAAAACAGATGCATCATTTTCAGGGATTAATGGTGCACTTGGTATAACAGCATGTCCTTTCGATTTAAAATAATTTAAGTATTTGTTTCTAATTTCTATTGCTTTCATAATCTACCCTCTTTTTATACATACTAATTAAATTATATAATATAATTTAATAAATTTCAATTATATTATTATAAAAAAGTCGATTTTTTTTATATTCTAGGAAAGTCAAGCCAGTGGCATAACTTTCCGTAGAAGATAATTATGCGGATTATTAGAATTGCTTTGCGGTTTCCACCGCTTAGCAATTCTTAAAATGCGTTTTATAAAATTACATTAAAGGCTTATGCACATTGTTGTACATAAGCCTTACCAACATTTATATTTCCATTTGATTTCCTAAAAATCCTGCTGCTGATTGAACTAATTTATATTCTGTATCACCCATTTTTGTTTGAGCATCTTTAGACATTAGAATTACACTTCCAATTACATCTCCTTGAGAAATTATAGGATATACTACTTGAGAATTAAATTTTCTGTCTTTATTATCATTTTGAGTTATTGGTATTGATATTTCATTATTCTCACTACTTGTATAAACTTCTTTATCTTCTAGTAATTGTTCTAATTCAGATGATAAATTTTGTTCTAAGAATTCCTTTTTTGGTCCTCCTGAAACAGCAATAACTGTGTCCTTATCTGTAATACAAGCAATATGTCCTGTTGTCTTTGATAATGTTTCTGTATATCCAGAAGCAAACTCTGAAAGTTCTCCAATAGGAGAATATTTTTTTAAAATTACTCCACCTTCTCTATCTGTAAAAATTTCTAATGGGTCTCCGCTCTTTTATATGAAGTACTCTTCTTATTTCCTTTGGAATTACAATTCTTCCCAAATCATCTATTCTTCTTACTACTCCAGTTGCTTTCATTTCGCTTTTCCTCCTTTAAGTTAGTTTTAGGTTTATATTTTCCTTTTTAGTTTCTAGTAAACTACATTTCTATAAAAATGCAATTTATGTAGAAATAAATTTTGTTTTTATAAACTTATTATTACACTTGAGGAAAATTTTATACATTTTATTTTAATCTAATTTTTAATCTTTTGAAATAGTAAAAATTCCTATTTCTCTCGCTCCATTTTCTTTTAAAAGTTTTGAACATTCATTTACTGTACTTCCTGTAGTATATATATCGTCTACTAAAATAACACTTCTTCCTTTAATTAAATTATTATTTCGAACTTTATAAATATTTTTAACATTTGAAATTCTTTGTTCTCTCGTTAGTGTACTTTGTGCAATATTATTTTTTGTTTTAATTAATAAATTATTTATAAATTTAATATTTTTCAATTCTTTGCTAATCTCTCTTACTAATAATTCACTTTGATTATAACCTCTTCTATTAAGTCTTTTTTTGTGAATAGGAACAGGAATAATTATTTCATAATTATTTATAAAATCTATTATTTTTTTATTATTTAAAATAATTCTTGAAAATGTTTTATATAAATATGACTTATCATTAAATTTATAATCTATTAATAGTTTTCGTATTTGTCCTTCATATTTAAATATATATCCATGCTTATTAAAAACCTTGTCTGTATTATTTCTATAATTATCAATCTTCGATATAATCATTTTATCTATTTGTAATTTACAATTCTCGCACAAACTATTTTTATCTATTTCTCCACAAATTCCACATACATTTGGATATATTAATTCTAATAAAAAATCTAAAATTTCTATTTTAAATCATTCCTTTCTCTATTTTTTAACAATTTTCGATATCTTTGCATATTTTATAATAATGATAATTAAAGGAAAATTTTTTCCTATATCATAAAAACTTATAAGGAGGAAATAATAGTGTACACTCGTAGACGTAGACGTAATTGTTGTTGTCCTTTAATGAATAATATGGATAATAACAATTCTTGTGATTATGAAACAATCTGTAACAATGTTTCAGATAATTGTTGTTGCAATAACAATGATGATTGTGGTTGTGGATATGATGATGATAACTGTTGTGGAGATATATTCCCATATAATCCAATGTTTGCACAAAGTTATGTTCCTATTCAACATATGGATAAAACTTTTGTACCTTGTGTGGGATTAAAAAAAGGAACAATATTCCCTGAATTGGTTGACCCATATTATCCTTGTCAATCTATTGATTTTATAAACTTTATTAAAGATACTAACAATATTGGAGAGGGGTGTAATGGATGAATAACGAATGCTGTGAAAACAACATAGAAGAAAAAAAATGTTGTTGCGATTGTCATGAAAATGACTGTGATAAAACTAGAAAAGAAATGTTAATGCAAATTAAAGAATATGATTTTGCTTTAGATGAATTAAATTTATATTTAGATACTCATCCAGATGACACTAAAGCTCTATGTTTGCATAATAATTATTCTAGAACATTAAGAGAATTAGAAACTGAATATCAAAAAGTATATGGTCCATTAACTGCAAATTATCCATGTAATAAATGGAGATGGCTCGAAGAACCATGGCCTTGGGAAAGGGGGATTATGTAATTATGTGGGATTATAAAAAAATGTTACAATATCCTATAAATATAAAAACACCTGATCCAAGATTAGCTAAAGTAATAATTTCTCAATATGGAGGACCTGATGGAGAACTTGCTGCTTCTTTAAGATATTTAAGTCAAAGATTTGGAATGCCAGATCAAAATGCTAAAGCTATATTAAATGATATTGGTACAGAAGAATGAGTACCTTGATGATGTCAATAGCTAAAGACATAATTACAATCTTAGCTATTGACTGTAAAATATAATGTTAACAAATTTGCAATTTTATGTAAAATATTATATAATATAGTTAGTTACTATATTACACCAAAGTGGTTATTGTATAAAAAACTTAGAGATATTAATTCTAAGTAAGGAGGGTAAATATGAGCAGATTTTATTTTTCTCACTATGAAGAAAATGTAGAAATGAATGCATTTTTGTACGGATACGACAAATACTTTCTTCCAAGGCAGAGAGTAACAATTCGGGTTGTGTCATACAATTTAAAACTGCAAATGTTCATTATTATTGGAATGATCGAGAAGGAAGAAAAAAATTTCCAAAAATCTTTTTTGGGCAATGTCTTATTCGAGCACGTGTACCTAAAGTTGCTGACAATCGTCCAGTTTTAACGGTTGTTGTCCATGCAGAAGGAAATTATATGCATGAATTCCAGTTTGATCTTAATAACATCTATTAATCTCTATTGGCGGATGTTTTTACATTCGCCTATTTTTAGCATATTTACCCATTTTAGGATATATATGTAATTCAAAATTTGTTGGGTCAGAATCTTTTTTTATTGCTTTTTCAGTTTTTAAATATGTAACCTTAGCCATTATACTTTTTAGTAAAATATTTTTATCTTCAGCAGTTTCTAACTTGTCATATAAATCAATTACATTTTCTAATTTAGGTATCATAGCTTTTTTTTCATTTTGCATTTCATTATTTTTATTTAAGAGTTCAGCATATTCTTTTAGTTTATTTTCTAAACTTTCAATGTTTTCTTTTATAGCTTTAGAACGATTTATAAATTCATCTTTACTATAAACTCCGTTTTCTAAAAAGTCATATACTTTATTTAATTTAGCATTTTCCTTTTCTAATTCTTTTTTAGTAGTATCAATGGATTTTTCTATTAACTTATTATTTTCAGTATTTGAGTTATCTTTAACTTCATAATCTACTTTATAATTCTCAAGCCATATTTTTAATGCTTCTATTATTTTGTTTTCTACAATATAAAGTTTAGAGCTTATGTTATCACATTTAGAATTAGAACACATTAAAGTTGCAGGTTTGTCATCTTTTGTATAAGGCCTTCTTTGCATTGGTTTACCACATTTCTCACAAAATACTAATCCTACTAATGGATTTTGAATAACAATACTATGTTTTACTTTTGGAACATTTTGTTTCCTCTTATCTTGTACTAATTCCCAAGTTTTGTTATCAATAATAGGTTCGTGCAATCCATCATAAATTAAATAATCTTGATTACGAGGTCTACTAATGATAAGATGTCCATTTTTTGTTTTCTTTTTTTGTTTCCTTCTATTCCACACAATTTTACCAATATAGGTAGGATTAGAAAGAATATCTTTAACAGAAGAAATAGACCATTCATTAGAAATTCTAGGTTTTAAATTCATAGCATTTAACTGTTTTACAATTGAATTTATAGTATTACTTTCAAATGTATATAATCTAAAAATTTCTTTTACAATAGGTACTTCATCTTGATTGATAGATAAGGTATAGCCTTTTGAATCTTTAAGTTTTACTCTATCATAGCCAAAAGGAGCAATGTTTCCTACAAATTTACCTTCAGAAACAGAAATTTCTCGACCTCTTTGTAAACGCCTATTAATTGTCTTATATTCTCTTCTAGACATAAATAAGCCAAACTCAAAATATTCCTCATCAAATTCATTATCTGGGTCATAAGTTTTAACAGGTGTAATAATTTTTGTAT